>NZ_JBHWBW010000122.1:7482-18569 GCF_042735675.1 Kitasatospora sp. NPDC059571 | reverse complement strand
CAACCTCCGCCCCCGCGGCGCGGGGGGGGCGCGGGCGGTCGCCCCCCCCCCCCCCGCGCGCCCCGGCTGCCGTGTCGGGCCGTGGCCGAGGCCCGTACCGGGCGCAAACCTTGATCACCCGTGGGAGCGACAGCCGGCCCGCGTTTGGACCACAACGGGTGGTGCGAGGTGACCGCGCCGAGGCGGGGGTCGTTGGACGGGCGGCGCCGGCACCCGGCGCTGCGCACCGCACCACCGAGCTGGAAGGGGCCTCTCATGTCCCAGCCCATGTCCGAGCCGACGCCCGAGGAGTCGGCCGGCCCGCAGGAGTCGACGGCCCGCGACCTCTCCGCGGCGGAGGCCTCGAAGAGCCTCCTCCAGCACATGGAGGAGCTGCTGGCGACGGTCAGTGCGAACCTCGCCGGGCTCGGCGCCGACCTGCACGCCTCGGCCACCCGGGCACCCGGCCCGGACGAGGCCCAGGACGGCCCTCAGCGCTGACACGCCGCACCTCCGAGGACGAGCACGGCATTGCCGCCCCGCTCCTCCGGCGCGCATGCCGACCCCCGTGGCGTCGGCCCGGCCGGTACGGCGGCCGGAGGGCCGAGCCGGACGGCGAGGGGAGGGAGCACCGCACGGCGCCGGTCGGGGAGCGGGCCGACCCCCGGACGCCCGTCCCGTTCACCGAGGTCGGCCGGCTCGCCGGGGCCACCGGGATCGCCGGGATCGCCGAGGTCGTCGAACGCCTCGGTGTCGGCGCGGCCGTCCGGCCCGTCGACCCCCTCCGTGCTCCCCCGGCAGTCGTCCGCGGCCGCCGCGGGATCCGCGGGGGCCCCGATGTCCTCGATGGCGGCGGCGCCGTTCGCCCGGCGGACGGTGCGCAGCAGTTCGGCGACCAGGTCCTTGCACTCCGATCCGGAGTCCACTCCGTCGATGCAGCGCCAGTAGAGCCCCTCGGCGTCCGCGCCGCAGGCGAGCACCACGAGGGTCTCGGCCACCTCGTGCAGCAGCAGGCCGAGATCGACGAGCACCGGTTCGAGTTCGCCGAGGTCGTCGAGGCGCTCGGCCCGGCCGCACCCCGTCCAGTCCGCGGCGGACCAGCCGGCGGTGCCGCCGGGATCGTCGGGCGGTTGGCCCAGGCAGCCCGCGGCGTGGGATCCCGCGTCGCAGAGCAGTTGGCCGAGCGCCGCGAGCTCGCCCGTCTCGCGGTCGGCGATCCGGCCGCCGACCGCCTCCGTCAGCAGGCCCGCCTGCCAGGCCTCGACCAGCACGTCGGGCACCGTCCTGGCCTCGGCCAGCGCATGCCGGGCGGTCTTGATCAGTCGCAGCGCATCCATGGCGCGCTCCCCTCGCTCACGTCGGACCGTCGTCATCGACGGTGGGTCACGACGCACAGCGTGGTGCCCGGCAGCGCCACGGCCCGGGCCACCGCCGAAGGCTGTGGACAACCGGCCCCTGTGGACAACGGGCTGCACCCGTACGAGGGAAGGAGTGCCGGATTCCGATCACGGACCGGACCGATCAAGGGCTTGTCCTACCGGGCCGTCCCCTCCTCGTCGCCCGCACGCGGCACCCCGGGAGCCGCCGTCGGAGCCGCCCCCCACTCCGCCTCCGGCGCCGTCCCCGGAGCGGATTCCGGAGCGGATTCCGGAGCACCGCCCGCCACCGGGAAGCGCAGCTCGTTGCGCTCGATCTTGGCCGCCAGCGCCGCCGCCGGATCGACACCGACCGCCGTGCAGAACTGCAGCAGGTAGGCGAGCACGTCGGCGACCTCGTCGCGGACCCGGTCGGCGCGCTCGGGCCGCGCCATCACCGCCGCGGCCTGCTCGGGCGTCAGCCACTGGAAGATCTCCAGCAGTTCGGCCGCCTCCACACTGAGGGCCGCCGCGAGGTTCTTCGGCGTGTGGTACGGCTGCCAGTGGCGGGCCGCGGCGAACTCGTTCAGCCGCCGCTGCAGCCGCACCAGCGAGTCCGTCCCGGGACGGGCGGCCGGAGAGTCGGGTGCGTCGGAGGAATCGGAGGAGCCGGCCGAGCGGCCGGGGAGATCATCGGTCACGACCCAGGTGTACCCGATGTCCGGGCGTCGTGACCCGCACGGCCGTTGCCGGCGCTACCCGTGCCCGGCCGGATCGCCGGACGCCCCCTCCTCCGGACGCCCGCCCTGCGGCGGCACGCGGGGCGCGTCGCCCGGCGGCCGCCCCTCCCCGCCCGGGTGCCCGTCCGCGGCCTGCGGCGGCCGGGCGGTCTCCGGCAGCACCAGCACGCTGTGGCCGCTGGCCGGATCGCGCCGGCACTCGACCAGCCGGACCCCGTCGGTCTCCCGGGCGGGCCCCGGGTCCTGGAGGGCGGCGAGCAGCCGGACGTCCTCCTTGGCGCAGACGTCCCGCGCCACCCGCAGCAGCGAGGCGGTCTGTTCGGCACCCAGCCCGGCCCCGATGTCCTCGGCGAGGACGGTCAGCTGGCGGTGCGCGGGCGGCACCTCGGCCGCCGCGTCGACGTCCAGCACTCCGGCGCCGGTGAGCAGCACGGCCGCGAAGGCGAGCAGCCGCAGCATGCCGTCCGAGGCCTGGTCCGCGCCGGTACGGCCGAGCACGCCCTCGTCGAAGACCGCCATCAGGCGCTCCTGCGCGTCACTGCCGCGGCGGGCGACGTCGAGGCCCAGCAGCGGGTGCGGCGCGGCCGCCTGAACGGCCTTCAGCAGTCGCCCGTACCGCCGGCTGCACTCGCCCTCCAGCCTGGCCAGCACGGCGGAGATGTTGGAGGCGGTGCCCACCAGGCGCGCCTGCGGCTCGGGCCTGGTCCAGCTGCGCATCGCGGCCGGCACGGGGTGCAGCGGGAACACCTCGCGCAGTGCGGTGAGCAGCTGTTCGGCGGCGGCCAGCACGGTGCGCTCGCCCGGCGAGGAGCCGGCCACCCGCAGCGGGATCTGCGCGGTGATCAGGGAGTCGCTGGGGAACGGGGCGCGGATGTCGCCCTGCCTGGTGTCGTTGTGCCAGGTGACGTTGACCCGGCCGTTCCGGACATCCTGCTCGCCGGTCTCGACGAGCGTCCGGCCGTCCAGGGTGAGCCGCTCCCGGGCGACCCGGACCCGGTCGTCGGTGCGGACGACGAGCTCCAGCCTGATCGGCCCGTCGCAGGAGCGGACGGTGCAGCCCAGGATGATCGCGTTGCGGCCGTGCGGGACGCAGCCGAGCAGTCCGCCCCGAACGGGCCCGGCCAGCGGGCCCGTGGTGCCGCCGATCCCGTCCAGGGACGGCCGGATCTCCTCCCCGATGGCGAGCCGCGACAGCACCGCCAGCGCGTCCAGCGCGTTCGACTTGCCGACCCCGGACGGTCCGTGGAGCACCGTCAGCGCGGAGAGCGGCAGCGTGGTGCGGCGGTAGGACTTGAAGGAGGTGAGCCGGAGCTCCTCCACGGCTGGGCGGCGGGGCGTGCGGACGGTCGGGGCGCCGGCCGTCGGGGGTGCCCCCGGCCGGAGGTCGGAGGAGGCTTCGCTTGTCACCCGGGGACCCTAGCTTCCGCCCGGTGCGGCGAAACGTCCCTGCTCAGCGCGGTTCACACGAACGGCGCAGCGCGACCGCGGCGGCCACCCGCCCCGGACCCCGCCGTACGCCGGGCGGCTGCCCCGACACACCGAACCGCCGGGCGCCGGGCACCACCCACCGGATTACCGGGCACTGGACTACCGGGCACCGGGCACCGCATGACCGGCCCACCGGGACCACACCGAAGGCCCGGACGGACCGTCAGCCGTAGACGGACAGGCGCACCGAGCCGGTGACCTCGACCGGCTCCGGGAGCGCGGCGATCGCGGCCGCGAGACCGGTGGGGTCGGTGTGCCAGGCGTTGGGGCCCATGCCGACCACGGCTGCGGCGTCCCGGTGGGACAGCCGCAGGGTGAACTCGGTCTCGGTGCGCTCCAGCGGGGTCAGGAACGGGCCGAGCTTGTCGTCGATCCGGCGCTCCTTCTCCTCGTCGACCGAGAGCAGGCCGAGGGCGGCGACGAGCTCGCGCAGGTGGCGGGTGGTGGGGGCGACGACGGCGAGCCGTCCGCCCGGGGCGAGGATCCGGCGGATCTCCGGACCGTTGCGCGGCGCGAAGACGTTGAGGACGAGGTCGGCGCAGCCGTCGAGCAGCGGGAGCGGGCGCCAGGCGTCGCAGACCACGGCGCCGATCCGCGGGTGCGCCCTGGCCGCGCGGCGCAGGGCGTACTTGGAGATGTCGAGGGCGGCGCCGGCGGCGCCGTCGAGGCGGCCCAGCACGTGCGCGAGGTAGTAGCCGGTGCCGGCGCCGAGGTCGACCACGAGGCCGCCGTCGGCGGCCTGCTCCGGGGCCAGGGCCGCTGCGGCGTCGGCGAGGGCCTCGGCGATCGGCAGGTAGTGGCCGGCGGCGAGGAAGTCGGTGCGTGCGGCGACCATGTCCGCGGTGTCCCCGGTGCCGGTGTGGGTGCCCGCGGCGAGCAGGCTGACGTAGCCCTGCCGGGCCTGGTCGAAGCTGTGCCCGGCCGGGCACCGCAGGGTGCGGCCGTCGAGGGCGAGCGGCCCTGCGCAGTGCGGGCAGGCCAGGTGGTGCTCGATGTCCTGCAGCAAGGTGCGGCCGTTCCTCGGGGTCGGTGGCGGGACCCCAGCCTAACCAGCCCGCCGGTCACCCCGTGCCTGACCCGGTGCTCCCGCCCGAGGGCGCCGTCACGGGCGCGGTCGCAGGACGGACGGTCGCTCAGTCGGTGTCGGTGTCCTCGTCGTCGTCCCCGCCGACCTCTTCCTCCTCGGGCTCCTCGACCACCCAGGCGCCGAGGCGCTCGGCCACGCCGCTGACGCCGATCTTGCCCTCGCGGATCGTGCGGGCGAGGCTGCGGACCTCACGGGCCGTGGTGGCCACGGTGCAGCCGCTGGCCACCAGGTAGGCGTACGCGACGGCGGTGGCGAACAGCTCGTTGTTCCGCTCCAGCGAGGGGATGCGGATCAGCTGGTGCATCAGGGCGGCCGCGCGGTCGTGCGGCTCGGGGTAGACCGCGATGTCGAAGATCTCGGCCTGGTGCCGGGCGACCGCGGCGAGCAGGGAGCCGTAGTCGGTGACCTGCGGGTCGCCCGGGGTGTACTGCTCGGCGGTCATGAGCAGCCATGAGAGGTCGACCTCAAGCTTCAACGGCGCACATCCTGGGCGCCGGGCTCGCCGAACTCGGCCAGGAAGGCCGTCTCGTACTCCTTCATGAACTGGGCGGCGGCGTCGACGAACAGCCGCCCGGCCTCGCCCATGTCCTGCTGGACGAGCCGTTCGATGTACTGGTTCATGCTGATCCCCTGCTGCTCGGCCCGCTCGCGGGCCATCTCGGCGGTGGTGGCGTCCACCCGGACGTTGAGTTGCTTCTTGGTCATGGATTCAAGCTAGCGCTGGAGTGCTAGCACAGCAAGGGCGCATTCCGGCCGCCCACGCCGTCCCCGCTCCCCTCAGATGTCCGTTCACGCCCCACGGGAAACCCGGCCACCGCCGCCTCCCGGCCCCCCACCCCGGGCGACCCGTCAGGCACCGAGCGCGCCGCCGCCGGACACCGAGGGCGCCGCCACCCGGCACCGAGCGGGCCGCCACCCGCGCCGGGAACGCCGCCGGCGGGCGCGGAAGTCCTCCTTCCACGCCCGCCGGTGACAGCGGTTCGGCCGATCCGGTCGGCCCGGCCGGTTCAGCCCGCGACCGGCTCCAGGATCGCCACGCACTCGAAGTGGTGGGTCATCGGGAACAGGTCGAAGGCCCGCAGCGAGACCGGGCGGTAGCCGCCCTCGCGGAAGAAGGCCAGGTCGCGCGCGAGGGCGGCCGGGTCGCAGGCGACGTAGGCGATCCGCCGGGCGGACAGGCCCGCCAGGTGCGCGACCGTCTCCCGGCCCGCGCCGGCGCGCGGCGGGTCGAGCACGATCAGGTCCGCGGAGGTGATCCCCGTCCGCGGCAGCAGGCTCTCCACCCGGTCGCACTCGATCTGGACGTTCTCCAGGGCGGCCAGGTTGTGCCGGGCGTCCACGACGGCCTGCTTGGACGACTCGATGCCGAGCACCGCGCCCTCCTCGCCGACCCGGTCCGCCAGCGCGCCGGCGAACAGGCCGACACCGCAGTACAGGTCGAGCGCCATCTCGCCCCACTGCGGGTCGAGACCGTCCAGCACGGCCTCCACCAGGATCTCCGGCGCCTGCGGGTGGATCTGCCAGAAACCGCCCTCGGACACCCGCCAGGTGCGCCCGGCGGCCCGCTCGCGGACGAAGTTCCGGCCGTGCACCCGGTGGAAGAGGCCCTGCTCGTCGACGCGCGAGATGGAGACCGGCTTGTCGAGCTCGACCAGCGGCAGCTGCGCGCCGGGCACCGGCCGGAGGATCACCTGACGGTCCGAGGAACCGGTCGCGGCAACCGCCTCCACCGAGGCCACGCCGGGCCACGGGCGGGACTCGACGCCCAGCTCGGTGACGCCCTCGGCGGCGATCAGGCAGCGGTCGACCGGCTGGACGTCGTGCGAGCGGTGCTTGCGCAGCCCGAGCCGCCCGGTCTCCGGGTCGACGGCGTACTGCACCCGGGTGCGCCAGGCCGGCACCTCGCCGGCCGGCAGCTTGCCGCCGACCGGCTCGACCGAGCCGTCCCAGCCGGCCTCGGCCGGGGTCAGCCCGGCCAGCTTGGCGAGCTGCTCGGTCAGCACCTGGCCCTTGAGCTTGCGCTGGCCACCGGGGGTGACGTGCTGCCAGTCGCAGCCGCCGCACTTGCCGGGGCCCGCGAACGGGCACGGCGCGGCGATCCGGTCCTTGGCGGCCTCCAGCACCTCCACGGCGTCGGCCCGCAGGAAGCGCGAGGTGGTGGTGCCCTCGGTGACCTCGGCGATCACGCGCTCGCCGGGCAGCGCGTGCCGGACGAACAGCACCCGGCCCTCGTGCCGGGCCACGCAGTGGCCGCCGCCGTGCGCGACCGGCCCGACCTCGACCTCGTACCGCTCGCCGACCAGCGGGTCGCCGGACGGCGTCCGCAGGGCCGGCTCGGCGGTGCGCAGCGCCCTGGGCGGACGGACGGCCTGCTTGCGCGGACGCTGCCGCTGCCCGGCACCCTCGGGGCGGCCCTTCCGCTGTCCGGTGCCCTCGGAACGGCCCTGCCGGGCCCGCTCGCCGTCGCCCCGGACGGGTGCGGGCGCGTCGGCCCGCTCGGGGGCGGGCTCGCCCGGCGCCCGGGGCGCGGTGAACGCGTTGAAGCCCTCGCGGTCGGTGGCGGCCGGCCGCTCCGGGCGGCTGCTCCAGCGCGGGTGGGCGACCTGCCCGGGCCGGGCGCCGGTGCGACCGGACTTGCCGGAGCCCTTCCCGGACTTGCCGGAGCCCTTTCCGGACTGGCCGGAGGAGCGGGGCGGGTTGTTGCGGGTCACGGGGATCCGTCCTTGCTGCCGATCGTGGCGGAGTCGCGCGCCTCGGGGGACCGGGCCACTTGGTGCCTGGGCTCACCGCGCCGGACGGCACCGGGTGCCGACCACGCCTTCTGCGGCTTGCGCCGCTCGGAGGACTCCAGCTGCCAGGGTACGGACGTCACCATGACTCCGGGCTTGAACAGCAGGCGGCCCTTGAGGCGCAGCGCGCTCTGGTTGTGCAGCAGGTGCTCGTACCAGTGGCCGACGACGTACTCGGGGATGTAGACCGCGACGACGTCGCGCGGGCTGTTGCGGCGCAGGCTCTTGACGTACTCCAGGACCGGGCCGGTGATCTCGCGGAACGGCGAGTCGAGGACCTTCAGCGGCACCTCGATGCCGCGCTCGTCCCAGTCCTTGCGCAGGGCCTCGGTGTCGGCCGGGTCGACGTTGACGGTCACGGCCTCCAGGGTCTGCGCCCGGGCGAGGCGGGCGTACGCGAGGGCGCGCAGGGCGGGCTTGTGCAGCTTGGAGACCAGCACGATGGCGTGCACCCGGGTGGGGGGCGCGACGTCCTCGGGCTCCTCGGCGGCGACCAGCTCGGCGGAGACGCGGTCGTAGTGGCGGCGGATGGCCTTCATCATCACGAAGAGGACGACCATGAGCGCTATCGCGATCCACGCGTGGCCGATCTTGGTGACCAGGACGACGATGAGCACCGCCGAGGTCATGATCAGGCCGAAGGTGTTGATCGCCCGGCTGCGCTGCATGTGGGCGCGCTTCTTCGGGTCGGTCTCGGTGCGCAGCAGGCGTGTCCAGTGCCGGATCATGCCGGACTGGCTCATGTTGAACGAGACGAAGACGCCGACGATGTACAGCTGGATCAGCCGGTTGGGGTCGGCGCCGAAGGCGACGATGAACAGGATCGCCGCGCCGGCCAGCAGGATGATGCCGTTGGAGAACGCCAGGCGGTCGCCGCGGGTGTGCAGCTGGCGCGGCAGGTAGCGGTCCTGGGCGAGGATGGAGCCGAGCACCGGGAAGCCGTTGAACGCGGTGTTGGCGGCGAGCACCAGGATCAGGCCGGTGACGGCCGCGATGAAGTAGAAGCCCGGCGTGAAGTTCGAGAAGACCGCCTCGCTGATCTGGGCGAGGGCCGTCTTCTGGTGGTAGCCCTGCGGCGCGCCGGCGAGCTGCTCGGCCGGGTTCTCGGCCATCTGGGTGTTGGTGAGGTGGGCGAGGTAGATGATGCCCATGAACATCACCACGGCGATGCTCGCCATCAGCAGCAGCGTGGTCGCGGCGTTCTTGCTCTTGGGCTTGCGGAAGGCCGGCACGCCGTTGGAGATGGCCTCCACGCCGGTGAGCGCGGCACAGCCCGAGGAGAACGCCTTGAGCAGCAGGAAGACCAGCGCGAACCCGGCCAGGGACTCGTTGCCCGGCGTGGCGGCCAGGTGGAAGCCCGAGCTCTCGGCCTTCATGTCGGCACCGAAGACGAAGTGCCGGACGAGGCCGTAGCCGACCATGCCCATCACGCCGATCATGAAGGCGTAGGTGGGGACGGCGAAGGCGCTGCCGGACTCGCGGACGCCACGCAGGTTCATGCCCATGAGGACGATGACCAGCGTGACCGAGAGCAGCATCTCGTGGCCGCGCAGCGCGGGTACCGCGGAGACCACGTTGGCCACGCCCGAGGTGGTGGAGACCGCCACGGTGAGGATGTAGTCGACCAGCAGGGCGCTCGCCACCACCAGGCCCGAGTTCGGGCCGTGGTTGACGGTGGCGACCTCGTAGTCGCCGCCGCCGCTCGGGTAGGCGTGGACGTTCTGCCGGTAGGACGCCACCACCGCGAGCATCACGATGGCGACGACGACGCCGATCTGCCAGGAGAAGTGGATCGCGGACGCCCCGGCGAGGGACAGCGTGAGGAGGATCTCCTCGGGGGCGTAGGCGACGGAGGACAGCGCGTCCGAGGCGAACACGGGCAGCGCGATCCGCTTCGGGAGGAGCGTCTCACCCAGCTTGTCGCTGCGGAGCGCTCGCCCGATCAGGATGCGTTTCGGGAGATCGGCAGGCATAGGCACAGCAGAGAATCGTAGGGGCTCCCGGCGGCGGTGCCGACGACCGGTGCCCCCCTTGCTCGCGACTCTGTTCGGCGGACCGGCTAGCGTGTCGGATGGAGGCAATACGGGCAACACCCGTGTGGCCCGGTTCGCCGGGTTGAAGGCGAAGACGACGATTCACCCCCGAAATTGGGGGTGTGGAAGGATGATGAGCGGTGTTTGCGCAGGTCAAGACCCCAACGGACCGGGTGAGGTAAAGAACCGTGCACATCGTCATCATGGGCTGCGGCCGCGTGGGCTCCGCCCTCGCGAGAGCCCTGGAGAAACAGGGTCACTCGGTAGCGGTCGTCGACCAGGACCCGACGGCGTTCCGCCGGCTGGGCGCCGGGTTCAACGGGCGCCGGGTGACCGGCGTCGGCTTCGACCAGGACACCCTCCGCGAGGCGGGCATCGAGGAGGCCGGGGCGTTCGCCGCCGTCTCCAGCGGTGACAACTCGAACATCATCGCCGCCCGGGTGGCCCGGGAGAACTTCGGCGTGGAGCACGTCGCGGCCCGGATCTACGACCCGCGCCGCGCCGAGGTCTACCAGCGCCTGGGCATCCCCACGGTGGCCACCGTCCGCTGGACGGCGGACCAGATGCTGCGCCGGCTGCTGCCGAGCGGCGCCGAGCCGCTCTGGCAGGACCCGAGCGGCAGCATCCAGCTCGCCGAGGTGGCGTACGCGCCGGCCTGGATCGGGCACCGGCTGAGCGCTCTGGAGGAGGCCGCCGGCGTCCGCGTGGCGTTCGTCACCCGGCTCGGCGAGGGCGTCCTGCCGTCGGCGCAGATGGTGATCCAGGAGGGCGACCTCGTGCACGTGACCCTGCGCCGCTCCGACCTGGACGCGGTCGAGGCCGCGTTCGCGAAGGCCCCCGAGGAGGGTGGTCACTGATGCGAGTCGCCATTGCCGGTGCCGGTGCGGTCGGCCGCTCGATCGCGGGCGAGCTGCTGGAGAACGGCCACGAGGTCCTGCTCATCGACAAGAACCCGAACTCGATCTCGGTCGAGCGGGTCCCGCTCGCCGAGTGGCTGCTCGCCGACGCCTGCGAGATCACCTCGCTGGACGAGGCGGCGCTGCAGCGCTGTCACGTGGTGATCGCCGCCACCGGCGACGACAAGGTGAACCTGGTCGTCTCGCTGCTGGCCAAGACCGAGTACGGCGTGCCGCGGGTGGTCGCCCGGGTCAACAACCCGAAGAACGAGTGGCTCTTCAACGAGTCCTGGGGCGTGGACGTGGCGGTGTCCACCCCGCGTCTGATGTCGGCCCTGGTGGAGGAGGCCGTCAGCGTCGGCGACCTCGTCCGGCTGATGCGCTTCAGCCAGGGCAACGCCAACCTGGTCGAGCTGACCCTGGCGGCCGACACCGGGCTGGTCGGCACTCGGGTGGGCGACGTGCCGTGGCCCGCCGACACCGCGCTGGTGACCATCATCCGCGAGGGCCGGGTGCTCGTCCCGGGCAAGGACGACACCCTGGAGGGCGGCGACGAGCTGCTCTTCGTGGCCGCCCAGGAGCGCGAGGAGGAGCTGGAGCGCCTGCTCTCGGCGGGCTCCGTCCACCAGTAGCCGCCCGGCACGCACGGCGAAGGGGGCGCCCCCGGCGGGTGCGGCCCCCTCGCGTCACACCACGGCGATCTGCGCCGTGTTAGGCGGC
>NZ_JBHWBW010000122.1:0-7472 GCF_042735675.1 Kitasatospora sp. NPDC059571 | reverse complement strand
TGTGGCGGGGGGGGGCCCGGCGAGGCGCCCGCCCCGCGCCCCGGGGCGCGCGGCGCCGGCGGGGGGCGGCGCCCCCCCCACCCCGTCACTCCTCGTCGATCTGCGCCTTGATCGGCGGCGGCGCCTTCAGCAGGATCTGCCAGGTGACGTACATCGCCAGCAGCATCGGCGGGATGCCGAGGGCGACCTTCATCCAGCCGAGCAGGTTCACGTTGCCGGAGAGGTAGAGCGGGAAGAGCACCACCGGCTTGATGCCCATGATCACCACCCAGGCCCAGGTCGCCTTGGTGTAGGCGGCCAGCCGGCCCGGGTTCTGCTTGCGCCAGGTGAACATCTCGCCGGTGATCGGGCCGAGCATCACGCCGATCAGCGGCCAGCGGGCCAGTGCGGAGACCGCCAGCGCGATGCAGTAGCCGACGCTGTAGAGCAGGCCGGGCAGGTAGAAGTTCTCGGCCTTGCCGGTCTTCATCGAGATCCAGGCGCCGATCGCCACGCCGAAGACGCCGCTGAACGCGTGCTGGATGGTCTCCCGCTTGAACAGCCGGACCACCACGAACAGTGCGCTCAGGCCCAGCGCCGACCAGGCGGCGGTGGCGACCTGGTGCGTCAGGTTGAAGGCCACGATGAAGACCAGGCCGGGCAGCGTCATGTCGATCATGCCGCGGACGCCGCCGAAGGCCTTGATCACCGTCTCGGCGGCCTCCTTGGACGCGGCCGCCTCGCGGGCCGCGGCGTCCTCAAGGCCGTCCGCCGGCGGTGCGACGGCCGGATCCGGGCCGTCGGACAGGCGGGCGGTAGTGGCGGCGGAGTCGCCGCCGGGCAGGTTGCTCACGCTGATTCGCTCCCGTGTCCAACCGGACGCAGCTCGTAGCGGGGGTTGAACAGCACGCGACGGCCGCGTGCATGGCTGAGCCGGCCGGTGGCGATCAGCCGCCGGCCGGGCTCTATGCCCACGATCGAGCGGCGGCCGAGCCAGACCACGTCCAGCGCATCGGTGCCGTCGAAGAGCTCGGCCTCCAGCGCGGGCACGCCGGCCCGCGGGCGGAGGGTCACGGCGCGCAGCGTACCGGCCACGGTGACCACCTGGCGGTCCGCGATCCGCGCGATCGGGGTGCAGCCCGACTCGGCGGTGTCCTGGCGCAGCTCCTCGGCCTCCAGCTCCTCCGCGGAGGAGGTGAGGCGGTTGAGCATGCGGCGGAAGCGGCCCTGCGGCTGGTCGCTGCGGATGTCACCACTCATGCGGAAAGGCTACCGGTAGACCGGCCCCCGGCGGCAGAGTCGCAGGTCACCCGCGAGGGCGGACCCGGGCCTGGTCAGGGCTCGAAGCGGTAGCCCATGCCGGGCTCGGTGACGAAGTGCTTCGGGTGCGAGGGGTCCGTCTCCAGCTTGCGGCGCAGCTGGGCGAGGTAGACCCGCAGGTAGTTGGTCTCCTTGCGGTACGCGGGCCCCCAGACCTCCTGGAGCAGCTGGGTCTGGCCGACCAGCTTGCCCGCGTTGCGGACCAGCACCTCCAGCAGGTGCCACTCGGTCGGGGTGAGGCGGACGTCCGCGCCGTCGCGCTGGACCTTCTTGGCGGCCAGGTCGACGGTGAAGGAGTCGGTGACCACCACCGCGGCCCCCTCCTCGTCGACCGGCTCGGCGCGGCGGACGGCGGCCCGCATCCGGGCGAGCAGCTCGTCCATGCCGAACGGCTTGGTGACGTAGTCGTCCGCGCCGGCGTCCAGCGCCTCGACCTTCTCGTCGGAGGCGTGCCGGGCGGACAGCACGATGATCGGCACCCGCGTCCAGCCGCGCAGGCCGCGGATCACGTCGACGCCGTCCATGTCGGGCAGGCCGAGGTCGAGCACCACCACGTCGGGGTGGCGCGCGGCGGCGAGCTCCAGGGCCTGTGCGCCGTCGTAGGCGGCGTCCACCTCGTACGCACGGGCCTTGAGGTTGATCACCAGGGCGCGGACGATCTGCGGCTCGTCGTCCACGACGAGGACCCGGGTCATACGGGCTCCGCCTTTCGGTCGGTGGGATCGGTATCGGTGGGATCGGTGCCGGTGGGGCTGCTGCCGGCGGGACCGGCGGCGCGGCCGTCGGCGGCGGGCAGGGCCACCACCATGGTCAGCCCGCCGCCGGGGGTGTCCTCGGCGGTGACGGTGCCGCCCATGGCCTCGACGAAGCCGCGGGCGACGGCCAGGCCGAGGCCGACGCCGGCCCCGCGCGGCGCGTCGCCGTAGCGCTGGAAGGGGGCGAAGATCCGCTCCCGGGCGTGCTCGGGGACGCCCGGGCCGCGGTCGACGATGCGCAGCTCGACCAGGTGCGGGCCGCGCGCCGGCCGTACCGCGTCCGCCTTGACCAGCACCTGGCTGCCGTCCGGCCGGTACTTGACGGCGTTCTCGATCAGGTTGGCGAGCGAGCGCTCCAGCAGCCCGGCGTCGGCCCGCACCATCGGCAGCGTCTCGGGGACGTCCAGGGCCACCGCCTCCAGCGGCACCCCGCCGAGCGCGTACGGGACGACCTCGTCCAGGTCGGTGTCCTGGAGCAGCGGGGTGACCGTGCCGGTCTGCAGCCGGCTCATGTCGAGCAGGTTGTTGATCAGGTGGTCCAGGCGGTCGGCGCCGGCCTCGATGCCGGCCAGCAGCTCGGCCTCGTCGGCCGGGTCCCACTCGACGTCCTCGGCGCGCAGCGAGGTGACGGCGGCCTTGATGCCGGCCAGCGGGGTGCGCAGGTCGTGCGAGACGGCGGCGAGCAGCGCGGTGCGGATCCGGTTCCCCTCGGCCTCCCGGCGGGCGGCGGCGGCCTCCCCGGCCAGTCGGCGGCGCTCCAGCACCACGGCGGCCTGGGCGGCGAAGGCGCCGAGCAGCCGGCGGTCCTCGGCGGGCAGCACCCGGCCCCGCAGCACCAGCGCGAGGTGCTCGCCGACCTGCACGTCCACGTCGCCGTCCTCCGGCCGGGCGGGCGGGTGCTCGCCGGTGACGGCCGTGGTCCGCCACGGCGAGCGGTCGTCGGGGCGTTCCAGCAGCGCCGCGGCGTCCTGCTGGAACACCTCCCGGACCTGCTCCAGCAGGGCGGCCAGCACCCCTTCGCCGGTCGGTGCGCCGCGCAGCACGGTGCCCGCCAGCGCGCTGAGAGTGCGGGCCTCGGCCTGGCTGCGGGCGGCCTGGTGGCTGCGGCGGGCCGCGACGTCGACCACGGTGGCGACCGCGATGCCGACCGCGGTGAAGATCCCCACCGCGAGGATGTTCTCCGGCGCGGCGATGGTGAAGGTGTGCACGGGGGGCGTGAAGAAGTAGTTCAGCGCGCTGGAGCCGACCAGGGCGGCGGCGATCGCCGGGAAGAGCCCGCCGACCAGCGCCGCGCAGACCGTCACCGACAGGAACAGCAGCATGTCGGTGGAGAGCCCGAGGCCGTGCGCCTGCGTGAGGACGAGGGCGAGCAGCAGCGGGCCGGCGATGCCTATCAGCCAGCCGGCGACGGTGCGGGTCCGGCCGAGGTCGGTGACCCGGCGGATCGGGATCCGGCCGCGCCCGGCGGCGGCGTGCTCGTGGGTGACCATGTGGACGTCGATGTCGCCGGAGCCGCGGGTCACGGTGACCCCCACCCCGGGCCCGTAGATGTACTGCCAGGGCTTGCGGCGGCTGCTGCCGAGCACGATCTGGGTGGCGTTGACGCCGCGGGCGAAGTCCAGCAGCCCCTGCGCCGGGTCGTCGCCGAGCACGGTGTGGAAGGTCCCGCCGAGGCTCTCCACCAGGGTGCGCTGCTCGATCAGGGCCTGCGGGGAGCCGCTGCCGGCCAGCCCGTCGGCGCGGGCGATGTGCACGGCCAGCAGTTCGCCGCCGGCACCGCGGGCGGCGATCCGGCCGGCCCGGCGGATCAGGGTGGCGCCCTCGGGTCCGCCGGTGATGCCGACCACGATCCGCTCGCGGGCCTGCCAGGTGCCCTCGATGCCCTGCTCGGCACGGTAGCGCTGGAGGTACTCGTCGGCCCGGTCGGCCGTCCACAGCAGCGCCAGTTCGCGCAGCGCGGTGAGGTTGCCGAGGCGGAAGTAGTGGGCGAGCGCGGCGTCGACCCGCTCGGGCGGGTAGACGTTGCCGTGCGCGAGGCGGCGGCGCAGCGCCTCCGGGTCCATGTCGGCGAGTTCGATCTGGTCGGCGCGGCGGACCACCTCGTCCGGGACGGTCTCCCGGGGGCGGACGCCGGTGATGCCCTCGACCACGTCGCCGAGCGACTCCAGGTGCTGGATGTTGACGGTGGAGAGCACGTCGATGCCCGCGGCGAGCAGTTCCTCGACGTCCTGCCAGCGCTTGGCGTTGCGCGAGCCGGGGGCGTTGGTGTGGGCGAGCTCGTCGACCAGGGCGAGCCGGGGGCGGCGGGCGAGCACCGCGTCGAGGTCGAGCTCGCCGCCGTAGCGGGGGGCGGTCGGCCGGCGCGGGACGGTCTCCAGTCCCTCGGCCAGCGCGGCGGTGGCGGCCCGGCCGTGGTCCTCCACGAAGCCGACCACCACGTCGGTGCCGCGGGCCTGCCGGCGGTGCGCCTCGGCGAGCATGGCGTACGTCTTGCCGACCCCGGGGGCCGCCCCGAGGTGGATCCGCAGCCTGCCGCGCGCCATGCGTTCCGTTCCGTTCGCCCGGGGGCCGCCCGGACACCTGTTCGCCGGTTCCGAGACTACGGCCGATCCGTCCCGGCCTGCGCCGATCGGCCCGCTCCGGCGGCAGTCTTGGCGGCATCTTGACGGCCCCGGACCGCTTCACGCCGCCGCCACGCCCGTGCAACACCCCGCTGGGACCATCGAGCGCATGCTCTCCCTGGTTGCCTCCCCCGCACTCGACCGCGGACCGCTGCCCGCCGAGGGCGGGGGCGCCGGCGCGGTGCTGCGCACCGTCCTGGCGGGCGGGCCGATGGCCCGGTCGGCGGTCGGCCGGGCCGTCGGCCTCAGCGCGGCCGCGGTCTCCCGGCACACCGCCGACCTCCTCGCGCTCGGCCTGCTGCGCGAGCTGCCGCCGCCGGACGGCCCGCCGCGCGCCGGGCGCCCGCAGCTGCAGCTCGACGTCGACACCCGCCACCACCTCGCCTGCGGGGTGCACATCGGCGTGCCCTGGCTGACCTTCTCGCTGCTGGACCTGCGCGGTCGCGTGGTCGCCCACGAACGGCTGCCCCGGACGGGTGACGCGGCCGAGGTGCTGCGGACCGTCCGCACCCACCTGCCCGGGTTCACCGCCCGGCGGGCGGCCGGCCGGTCGCTGCTCGGGGTCGGGGTGGTGACCGGCGGCTGGGTCGACGCCGAGCGCGGGGTCGTGGTCGAGCACGCCCCGCTGGGCTGGCGGGACGTGGCCGTCCGCGACCTGCTCGCCGGGTCGACCCGGCTACCGGTGCACGTGGACGGGCACGCCCGTGCACTGGCCCGCGCCGAGCTGCTGTTCGGCGCCGGGCAGGGCTCCACCGAGCTCGTCCAGCTCTTCGTCGGCAACGTGGTGGACGCCGCCATCGCCACCGGCGGCACCGTGCTGCGCGGCCGCCGCTCCCGGGCCGGCGACATCGGCCACCTGCCGGTGCCCGGCTCCGCCGAGCCGTGCCCGTGCGGGCGGACGGGCTGCCTCCAGGCCACCGTCTCGGACCGCGCGGTGGCGCGCCGGGCGTACCGGCAGGGCCTGATCGGGCGGCCCGACCTCGACCTGCTGATGGCCCGCGCGGCGGCGGGCGACACCGCGGCGGTCGCGCTGTTCGAGGAGCGGCTGGCGCTGGTCGCGCCGGTCGCCGCGCTCCTGCTCGACGTCGTCAACCCCGAGGTGCTGGTGGTCAGCGAGGCCGGGCTGACGGTGGTGCCGGAACTCGCCGGGCAGCTGCGCCGCCAGGTGCTGGAGCACTCCCGGCCGGAGCCCGCCAGGCTGGTCGCGGCCGGCTCCTTCGGCCGGGACCTGCTGGCGGTCGCGGCCTGCGCCGGCGTGCTGGACAGCGCGTACCAGCGGCCGATGGAGCTGCGCACCGCGCGGGCGTCCTGACCTGCCCGGATGCTTGTGGCGGGGCGGTCAACGGGGCATTAATTCCACCGCCCGGAGAATCGTTGTCCGCCCCCGGCGGGGCCCCGCAGGATGGCAGACGACCCCCCGTCCCCGCCGACCCCGGAGCGCCCCGCCATGCCCGACCAGCGCCAACTGCACTTCAACCTCTTCCTGATGGGCGTCGGCCACCACGAGGCCGCCTGGCGCCACCCGCGCACCGACCCGGCCCGGGCCGCCGACATCACGCACTTCCAGGACCTCGCCCGGCAGGCCGAGGCCGCCTCGTTCGACTCGGTGTTCCTGGCGGACGGCGTGGAGGCCCGCTCCGACGGCGGCTGGGGGCTGATCAGCCACTTCGAGCCGTTCACCCTGCTCACCGCGCTCGCGGTGGTCACCGAGCGGATCGGCCTGATCGGCACCGTCTCCACCGGGTTCTCCGAGCCGTACAACCTGGCCCGGCAGTTCGCCTCGCTCGACCACATCAGCCGGGGCCGGGCCGGCTGGAACATCGTCACCTCGGCCGGCGACCGCGCCGCGCAGAACTTCGGCCGCGAGGCCAACCAGGAGCACGCGGTGCGCTACCGCCGTGCGGACGAGTTCCTGGAGGTGGTCACCGCCCTGTGGGACAGCTGGGAGGACGGCGCGCTGCTGCTCGACCGGGCGGCCGGCACGTTCGCGGACCCGGCGCGGGTGCACGAGATCGACCACGCCGGCGAGCACTTCCGGGTCCGCGGGCCGCTGAACATCCCGCGCAGCCCGCAGGGCCACCCGCTGCTGGTGCAGGCCGGCTCCTCGGACAACGGCCGGGCCTTCGCGGCGCGCTGGGCGGAGGCCGTGTTCACCGCTCAGCAGACCCTCGCCGAGGGGCAGGACTTCTACCGGAGCCTCAAGCAGCAGGCCGCCGCGGCCGGCCGCGACCCCGGCCGGCTGAAGGTGCTGCCCGGTGTGGTGCCGGTGCTCGGCTCGACGGAGGCGGAGGCCCGGCGCCTGGACGAGGAGCTGGACGCCCTGATCAACCCGGCCCGGGCGATCTCGGTGCTCTCCGGTGTGCTCGGCGTCGACCTGACCGACCATCCGCTGGACGCGCCGCTGCCGCCGCTCCCGCCGGTGTCCGCGATCAACGGCGCCAAGAGCCGCTTCGAACTCGTCCGCGACCTGGCCGAGCGCGACGGCCTGACGCTGCGGCAACTGGTGGGCCGCCTCGGCGGCGGCCGCGGCCACCAGGTCGTGGTGGGCACTCCCGAGCAGCTCGCCGACCACATCGAGACCTGGTTCACCGCCGGCGCCGCCGACGGCTTCAACATCATGCCGCCGATCCTCCCCGACGGCCTCACCGACTTCGTCGATCAGGTGCTGCCGATCCTGCGCAAGTGCGGCCTGTTCCGCGAGGGCTACACCGGCCGCACGCTGCGCGACCACTACGGCCTGCCGCGCCCGGCCGGCCGCTGGTCGGCGGCGCCGGCCGGGTCTCTGATACACATCTCC
>NZ_JBHWBW010000121.1:9297-18591 GCF_042735675.1 Kitasatospora sp. NPDC059571 | reverse complement strand
GGGGGGGGCGGGGGCGGGGGGGGGGCCCCCGCCGCCCGGGGCGCCCGCCGGCGGCGGGCGCCGCCGGGCCCCCCCCGGGCGTCCGCGGACTCCAGCAGCTGGGCGAGCGGCACCCAGGGCAGCGCGCGCACATTGGCCGGCAGTGTGCCGAGCGGTGCGAGGTCGGCGTCGCCGACGGCCAGCAGCACGTCGGCGTCGAGGCCGGCGGCCTGCTCGACCACCCGGGTGATGGCGCGCACACCGTCCCAGTCGGTGAGCACGGTGCCGAGGGTGACCGCGATCCGCCGCCGTCCGCCGCGCGCGACCAGGTCGGCGGGCACGGTGCCCCCGCCGTTGTACGGCACGTAGCGGACCCGCCAGCCGCTGCCGTCGCCGCCGAGCGAGGCCGGGACGACGTCGAGCACCGAGCGCGGACCGGGGCCGGCGAGCCCGCGGGCCCGGTAGTCCTCGCCGAGCGCCCCGGCGAGCCGGTCGGCCATCGACAGGCCCGACATCACGCCGAAGTTGTGCACCACGGCGGGGACGCCGAGCTCGGCGGCGACCAGCGGCGCGGCGGCGTCGAACGCGGCGTGCACCACCGCGTCCGGCCGCCAGTCCGCGGCGAGGGTGCGCAGGCCGTCGAGGGCGCGGCGGCCGTGGTCGGCGAACCCGAGCACGGCGAGCCGCAGGGTCTCCTCCTCGGTGCGGGAGGCGGAGACGTAGCCGGCCCCGGTGTCGGAGGCGGCCGCGGCGCTCTCGAAGGCGTCGCGCAGGACGCTGCCGTCGCCGACCTCGACCGCCGGCAGGCCGGTGGCCCGCAGGATCCCGATCGGCTGCCGGCCGGCGAGCAGGACGTCGTGCCCGGCCGACCGCAGCGCCTGCGCGGTCGGGATCATCGGAAAGACGTGGCCGGCCGCGCCCGGGCCGGTGAAGAGGACTCGCACGGTGTGGTGCTCCCGTCGTGTGTCGGTACATCGTCAGCACTGGTGCGAACGAAGGGGACGCTCCGTCAGTTTCCTTCGGCAGCAGTTCTCTTGCGCACTCCACCGGCGCACGAGGCCGAGGAGGGGAGGCCGCCGCGCGTTCCGTGCTCAGGTGCGCCGGGGGCGCTCCCCGGGCAGGCGGCGCAGCGCGAACCACAGCTCCATCCGCACGTCCGCGTCGGACAGGTCGGCGCCCAGCAGCTCGCCGGTGCGGGCGATGCGCTGGCGGACGGTGTTGCGGTGGAGCTCCAGGGCGGCCGCGGTGCGGTCCCAGCTGCCGTGGTGGGCCAGCCAGGTGCGCAGCGTCTCCAGCAGCACCGCGGCGCCCGGTGCGGCGGCGCCGGCCAGCGGGGCGAAGACCGCCTCGGCGTGCGCCCGGGCGTCCTCCTCGTCGACCAGGGCGTGCACGCTGAGCGCCTCGGTGTGCTGGCGGGCGGCGGGCAGGCCGGCGGCGAGCGCCCGGCGCAGGGCCCGCTCGGCGTGGGTGGCCGCGTGCGGCAGGCCGTCCGGGCCGGCCGGGGCGCTGACGCCGAGCGTCCAGCCCAGCCGTGCGGCCGCGTCCGGGTCGGCCGGCCCCGCGCCGGGGACGAGGGCGAGCAGCGAGGTGCCGGAGACGTCCAGGTACGGCGTGCCGAGGGCGGTGCCGAGCGCGGCCAGCCGGACGGGGTCGGCCTCGGGGCCGGGACGGCCGCGGCGCCCCCGCACGACCACCCAGCTGCCGCCGGGGTGGAGCAGGTCGGCGGCGTCGGCGGGCGCGCCGCCGAGCAGCAGCCGCACGAGGGCCCCGGCGGTGCTGCTGTCCGCGCCGAGCGCGTGCCGGGGGCTGGTGAGCAGGGACAGCAGCACGGCGGCGACGCCGGTGACCGAGCGGTGCACGCCGGTGGGCGGCGCCTCGGCGGCGAGGCCGAGCGCCAGCCCGCCGGGCAGGGTGTGCACGGTCAGGTGCCGGCCGGCGGCGTGCTCGGCGGCCGCGGCGGGCGGTGCGCCCGGGCCGCGGTCCGCGGCCCGGGCGGATGTCCGGGCGGCCAGCTCGCGCAGCTGCCGGGGCGCCGGTGCGCCGGGCCGGGTGCCCGCCGTGAACAGTTCCTGCCCGCCCGCGTCGAACAGCGCCGCCCAGGCCCCGAGCCGGGCGGCCAGCTGATGCAGGACGGCGGGCAGCGGGTCCGGCCGGCCGGCGGCGGAGGCGAGCGCGGACTGCGCCTCGGACACCTCCCGCAGGTCCCGGCTGCGGGCCTCCGCCATGAACTGGTAGGCGGCCCGGTTGACGGCCACGAACGGGGTGGCCGGCGGCACCCGCACCAGCGGCAGCCGGTGCCGCTCGCACGCCTCGACCAGCACCGCGGGCACCTCGTCGTACACCGGGGCCACCCCGAAGCCGAGCGCGGCGACGCCCGCCTCCACGACGCTGCGCACATACGCGTCGACCGCCTCCGCGGTCGGCGGGAACCGCACGCCGGCGGTCAGCAGCAGCTCGCCGCCGTACAGGTAGGGGGCCGGTTCGGGCAGCTCGGTGGTGCCGATGGTGCCGATCAGCCGGTCGTCGCGGGGGCCTGCGACCAGGGTGAGGCCGAGGCCCGGCGCGTCCAGCAGGACGGCGAGCGGCAGCACCGGTGTGCCCGGTGCGGGGGCGTGCGGAACGTGCGGCTGGGACAAGCCCGACTCCCTCCGATGGACGGTTCCTCCATTGCCAGCATAAAGAATGGACGGATCCGACACTTCAGCCCGCCTGCCTGGGCGTTTACGGTCTCACCACGGGTCGACGTACGGTCAATGGGACCGCCGACGGCCCGCCCGTCCCCCTTACGCGCAGCCCGCGCGGCCGGCACCCCCCTTCCCGGCCCGCGGCCGCCGTCCCCCACGAACACCCCGGCAGTCCCGCACCCGCAGCGCGGACCGGCCGGATCGGAGGACTCATGGCCATCGACTACGTCGTGATGATCGGCTACCTG
Source organism: Kitasatospora sp. NPDC059571 (assembly GCF_042735675.1). Taxonomy (NCBI): domain Bacteria; kingdom Bacillati; phylum Actinomycetota; class Actinomycetes; order Kitasatosporales; family Streptomycetaceae; genus Kitasatospora; species Kitasatospora sp. NPDC059571. Next base: position 15,680 of record NZ_JBHWBW010000121.1, on the reverse strand, counting down.
TTGGGCATCGTCGGCGTCGGCTGGTGGGGCAAGAGACGCGCCCGGTCCAAGAGCGACTTCCTGGTCGCCGGCCGCCGCCTCGGCCCCCTGATGTACACCGGCACCATGGCGGCCGTCGTGCTCGGCGGCGCCTCCACCATCGGCGGCGTCCGCCTCGGCTACACCTACGGCCTCTCCGGCGCCTGGATGGTCTTCGCGATCGGCCTCGGCCTGCTCGCGCTGAGCATCTTCTTCTCCGCCCGGATCGCCCGGCTGCGCGTCTACACCGTGGCCGAGATGCTCTCGCTGCGCTACGGCGACGCCGCCAGCGTGATCTCCGGCGTGGTGATGTGGGTCTACACGCTGATGCTCGCGGTGACCTCCACCATCGCCTACGCCACCGTCTTCGACGTGCTGTTCGACGTGCCGCGCTGGGCGGCCGTGGTGATCGGCGGCACCATCGTGGTCGGCTACTCGGCGCTCGGCGGCATGTGGTCGATCACCCTGACCGACATGGTCCAGTTCGTGGTGAAGTCGATCGGCGTCCTGCTGCTCCTGCTGCCGATCGCCGTGGTCAAAGCCGGCGGGTTCGGCGCGATGGCCGACAAGCTCCCCGACGGCTACCTCTCGTTCGGGTCGATCGGCGGCGAGTCGATCCTCACCTTCGTGCTCATCTACACCTTCGGCATGCTGATCGGCCAGGACATCTGGCAGCGGGTGTTCACCGCCCGCACCGACAAGGTCGCCTCCTGGGGCGGCACCGTGGCCGGCGCCTACTGCCTGGTCTACGCCCTGGCCGGCGCCGTGATCGGCATGGCCACCAAGGCTCTCTACCCGCAGCTGCCCGGCGCCGACAGCGCCTTCGCCACCATCGTCAAGAGCGCCCTGCCCACCGGCGTGCGCGGCCTGGTGCTGGCCGCCGCGCTGTCCGCGATGATGTCGACCGCCAGCGGCGCGCTGATCGCCTCCGCGACCGTCGCCAACAACGACATCTGGGCCCGGCTGCGGGCCTTCGCGGGCCGCGGCCAGGACCGCCCGGACACCGCCGAGCACGACGAGGTCGGCTCCAACCGGCTGGCGATCATCCTCCTGGGCGCGGTCTCGATCGGCCTGGCCTGTCTGCTGGACGACGTGCTGTCCGCCCTCACCGTCGCCTACAACCTGCTGGTCGGCGGTCTGCTCGTGCCGATCCTGGGCGGCCTGCTCTGGCGGCGCGGCAACGTCCAGGGCGCGCTCGCCGCGATGACCACCGGCGGCGCCACGGTCGTCGCCCTGATGATCGCCAAGGGCACCCTGGCCAACGAGCCGATCTACTACGGCCTCGGCGTCAGCCTCTGCGCCTACCTGGTGGTCAGCCTGGTCACCCGGCCCACCGACGAGCGGATCCTCGAGAACTGGCGCGAGCGCCTGGCCGGCGTCACCCCGGTCGAGGCCGAGCCCGTCACCGCGGGGGTCTGAGCCATGCCGGGCACCCTGACCACCCCCGTCGCCGGCACCCCGGCCCGCAGCGCCGAGGAGCTCCGGCTCCGCCGCGAGCTGGCCGCCGTCTACCGCCTGGTCGCGCACTTCCGGATGACCGACCTGATCTTCACCCACATCTCGGTCAGGGTGCCCGGCCCCGAACAGCACTTCCTGATCAACCCCTACGGCCTGCTGTTCGAGGAGATCACCGCGTCGAACCTGGTCAAGATCGACCTGTCCGGCAACCCCGTCGAGGAGACCCCGTACCCGGTCAACCCGGCCGGGTTCGTCATCCACAGTGCGATCCACGCGGCCCGCTCCGACGCCCACTGCGTCCTGCACACCCACACCCGGGCGGGCTGCGCGGTCGCCGCGCAGGCCGACGGGCTGCTCCCGGTCAACCAGATCGCGATGGAGTTCCACGACCGGGTCGGCTACCACGACTACGAGGGCGTGGCGCTCAACCTCGCCGAGCAGCAGCGGCTGGTCGCCGACCTGGCCGGGCACCCGGCGCTGATCCTGCGCAACCACGGCCTGCTCACGGTGGGCCGCACCCCCGGCGAGGCCTTCCTCCGGATGTACTACCTGGACAAGGCCTGCGAGATCCAGACCACCGCACAGGCCGGCGGCGCCCGGCTCGTGCTCCCCTCTCCGGAGGTCCGCGAGCTCACCGCCCGGCAGCTTGCCGGCGAGGACACCGACTCCGACCTGCAGGACACGGCCGCGTACGACCTGGCCTGGGCCGCCCTGCTCCGGCTGGCCCACCGGATCGCCCCCGACCACACCGACTGAGAACCACCCGAGGACCCTCATGAGCAGCACCTTCGAACCGCGCGGACCGATCGACTCCTCCCGCGTCCCCCGCTACGCCGGCCCCGCCACCTTCGCCCGGCTGCCCCGCCTCGACGAGGTCGGCCGCGCCGACATCGCCGTGGTGGGAGTGCCGTTCGACACCGGCGTCTCCTACCGGCCGGGCGCCCGGTTCGGCGGCAACGCCATCCGCGAGGCCAGCCGGCTGCTGCGGCCGTACAACCCGGCGCAGGACGCCTCGCCGTTCGCGCTCGCCCAGGTCGCCGACGCGGGCGACATCGCCGCCAATCCGTTCAACATCAACGAGGCCGTGGAGAGCGTCGAGGCGGCCGCCCGCGACCTGCTCTCCACCGGCGCCCGGCTGATGACCCTCGGCGGCGACCACACCATCGCGCTGCCGCTGCTGCGCGCCGTCGCCGCGCAGCACGGCCCGGTCGCCCTGCTGCACTTCGACGCCCACCTGGACACCTGGGACACCTACTTCGGCGCCGAGTACACCCACGGCACGCCGTTCCGCCGGGCCGTCGAGGAGGGCATCCTCGACACCTCCGCGCTCTCCCACGTCGGCACCCGCGGCCCGCTCTACGGCCGGCAGGACCTCGACGAGGACGAGAAGCTCGGCTTCGGCATCGTCACCTCCGCCGACGTCATGCGCCGCGGCGTGGACGAGGTCGTGCAGCAGCTGCGCGAGCGGATCGGCAGCCGCCCGCTGTACGTCTCCATCGACATCGACGTGCTCGACCCGGCGCACGCCCCCGGCACCGGCACCCCCGAGGCCGGCGGCCTCACCTCCCGCGAACTGCTGGAGATCCTCCGCGGCCTGGCCGGCTGCCACCTGGTCTCCGCCGACCTGGTGGAGGTCGCGCCCGCCTACGACCACGCCGAGATCACCTCCGTGGCGGCCTCGCACACCGCCTACGAGCTCACCACCCTGATGGCCCGCCAGATCGCGGAGGAGCGCCGATGACCGCGCAGCGCAACGGCGGCGACCTGGTCGTCGAGTCCCTCGCCAACCTGGGCGCGGACACCGTCTTCGGCATCCCCGGCCAGCACGCCCTCGGCCTGTTCGACGCGCTGAGCCGCTCCCGGATGCGGTACGTCGGCCTGCGGGTGGAGAACAACGCCGGCTTCGCCGCCGACGGCTACGCCCGCACCGCCGGCACCGTCGCCCCGCTCTTCCTGTCCACCGGGCCGGGCGCGCTGACCTCGCTCGCCGCCCTGCAGGAGGCCGCCGCCGCCTCCGTCCCGGTGCTCGCGGTCTCCTCGCAGATCCCCTCCGCCGGGCTCGGCGGGCGCCGCCGCGGCTACCTGCACGAGCTCGTCGACCAGCAGGCCAGCTTCCGCGACGTGGTGAAGTCCGTGCACACCGCGCGCACCGCCTCGCAGATCCCGTCCGCGCTGGCCGCCGCCTGGGAGTCCGCGCTCACCGCCCCGTACGGGCCGGTCTGGGTGGAGATCCCGCAGGACGTGCTGCTCGCCCCGACCACGGTGCCGCGGGTCACCGGGCTGCGCCCCGCGCCCCGCCCGCTGGCCCCGCGCGCCGAACTCGTCGCCGAGGCCGCGGTGCTGCTCGCCGAGGCCGAGAACCCGGTGATCCTGGCCGGCGGCGGGGTCGTCCGGGCCGGGGCGGACGGCGAGCTGCTGCGCCTGGCCGAGCTGCTGGGCGCCCCGGTGGCGTGCACCTTCGGCGCCAAGGGCGCCTTCCCGTGGGAGCACCGGCTGTCGCTGCAGTCCTGGCTGGAGGACCGGCACACCACCGACCTGCTGGAGGAGGCCGACGTCCTGCTCGTGGTCGGCTCCGGGCTCGGCGAACTCTCCAGCAACTACCACACGTTCCGCCCGCGCGGGCAAGTGGTGCAGATCGAGGCGGACCTCGGCAAGCTGGAGTCCAACCACCCGGCGTTCGGCATCCACGCGGACGCCCGGCTCGCCCTCGCGGCCCTCGCCGACTCCGTCCCCGCCCGGCCGCGCGACGGCCGCGGCGAGGCGGCCGCGGCCGGCCTGCTCAAGCAGGTCCGCGAGCGGATCGACGGCCAGGGCCTGGAGCTGGAGAAGCAGGTGCTGTCCGCCGTGCGCTCCGCGCTGCCGGACGACTCGCCGGCCTTCTTCGACATGACCATCCTCGGCTACTGGGCGTGGTCCGCCTGGGACGCCCGCCGCCCCGGCGCCATGCACTCCGCGCAGGGCGCCGGCGGCCTCGGCTACGGCTACCCGGCCGCCCTCGGCGCGGCCGCCGCCCTGCCGGGCCGCCCCGTCCTCGCGGTCTCCGGCGACGGCGGCGCGATGTACTCGATCGCCGAGCTCGCCACCGCCCGCCAGCACGGCCTGGACGTCACCTGGCTGATCGTGGACGACGGCGGCTACGGCATCCTGCGCGAGTACATGACCGACACCTTCGGCGGGGCCACCGCGACCGAGCTCGCCCGGCCGGACTTCGTCCGGCTCGCCGAGTCCTTCGGCGTCCCGGCCACCGCCACCACCCCGGAGACCCTCCGGGACGACCTGGCGGCCGCCCTGGCCGCGCCCGGCCCGAGCGTGGTCGTGCTGCCCGCCCTGCTGCGGATGTTCGCCCCGACCCACCTCGGGTAGCGGCGGCGCCCGCGAGGGCGCCCGGCGGCACCCCCCGGCGGGCGGCTGTCGTTCGCCCCCTGACGGCCGGGTCGCGCCGGGGTCGGCGTAGCGTTCGTCCCATGGCAGACCACGACTTCGCCGTCCCGATCACGGTGCGCGGCTACGAGACCGACGCCCAGGGCCACCTCAACCAGTCCGTGTACCTCCAGTACGCCGAGCACGCGCGCTGGGCGCACCTGCAGCACGCCGGGATCCGGCAGGCCGACCTGCTCGCCGCCGGGGTCGGCCCGGTCGTGCTGGAGACCACCGTCCGCTACCGCCGCGAGCTGCGCGCCGGCGACGAGGTCACGGTCACCTCGCGCTTCGTCTGGGGCGACGGCAAGACCTTCCGGGTGGAGCAGCGCATCGAGCGGACGGACGGGACGCTCGCCGCCGAGGTGACCGCGGTCGGCGGATTCCTGGACCTGGCGGCCCGCCGGCTGGTCGACGATCCCCGGGTGCCGATGCGGGACCTGGCCGAGGCGCCGGCGGAGCTGGGGCTGCAGTGATCACCTTCACCGGCCCGGTCGCCCCGGACGTCCTGCTGCGCCCGGTCGCGGCGGGCGACGCCCCGGCCCTGCTCCGCGCGGCCGTGCGCAACCGGGAGCACCTGCGCCCGTGGGACCCGCACCGGGACGAGGAGTACTTCACCCTGGACGGCCAGCAGTCCCGGCTGGCCGACCAGTTGGCGCAGACCGAGGAGGGCCGCACGGCGCGCTGGGTGCTGGAGCGGGACGGCGAGATCGCCGGCGCGGTGGGGCTCACCGGCATCGCGGCCGGGCACCTGCGCAGCGCGGTGCTCGGCTACTGGATCGACGCCGAGCAGGTCGGCCGGGGCCTGGCCACCGCGGCGGTGCGGCTGGTCTGCCGGGCCGCCGACGAGGAGCTCGGCCTGCACCGCCTGGAGGCGGGGGCGGCGGTCGCCAACACCGGGTCCCAGCGGGTGCTGGCCAAGGCCGGCTTCGAGCGGATCGGGGTGGCCCGCGGACTGCTCTTCCTGGACGGGCAGTGGTGCGACCACGTGCTCCACCAGCTGCTGCTGAACGACCGCCGGCCCTGATGCCGCGGCGCATCACCCGAAAGAGTCAGTGTACGTCCGATCCTGCGGGGCAGGGGTGGGGGAGTGTCAGACCCGCCCCGCAGGAGGACAGTTGAAGACCCTCACGGCCACCGCCGCCGCACTGCTGCTCGCCCTCGCCCCGGCCCTGCCGGCCGCCGCCGCGCCGGCCCCCGCGGCCCGGGCCGCCCTGTCCGGCCTGGACTGCACCACCTGGATCCACAACAACGACCCGCTCACCGGCGGCGTCGACTGCGCGAACAACACCGGTGGCACGGTCACCTTCCACGCCGACATCACCTGCGGCTGGGCACCGGACGTGACCGGAAACTCGGAGACCGTGGCGCCGGGCGGGGTCGGTGAGTCCCGCGGCACCTGCGCCTTCTACAGCACCGGGATCGGGCACATCGGCTGGACGGTGGAGTGAGCACCGGGACGCAACGCGGCGGGCCGCCGCACCCTCGTC
>NZ_JBHWBW010000121.1:0-9287 GCF_042735675.1 Kitasatospora sp. NPDC059571 | reverse complement strand
GGGGGGTGCCCCCCGCCGGCCGGGCGGGGCGGGGCGCCCGCCCCCGGGGGGGGGCGGCCCCCCCCCCCCGGGCCGGTGACGGTCAGTCCTGCCGGTACACCGCCAGCGCCCAGATCACGAAGATGTCCAGGGCGATCACGACCAGCGCCCAGACCGGGTAGTACGGCAGCCACAGGAAGCTGAAGATCGCACTGAGCGAGGCGACCGCGATGCCGGCCCAGCGCGCCCAGGCCATGCCGCGCAGCACGAACGTGCCGATGAGTGCGAGCACGATGCCCAGCACGATGTGGATCCAGCCCCACGAGGTCAGGTCGAAGCGGAAGACGTAGTTCGGCGTGGAGACGATCAGTTGGTCCCGGGCGACGGCGACGATGCCCTGGAAGAGGTCGAGCAGGCCGTTGACCAGCATGACCACGCCGGCGAACAGCACCAGGCCGGAGACCCAGCCGCTGTTGCGCTGCGGGACGCTGCCGACCGGCCGGGGTCCCGGGGAGGTGGGCGTGGAAGTCAAGGTGCGCTCCCTTCGGAGGCGGACGCAGGTGCCTCACACGCTCCGTCGGGCGTGCTTCGCCCGCCAACCGCTGATCGGCCGTCCGGGTGGCCGGATGCGGCATCGTCCGGGCAGTGCGAATGTGGTGAACGGACGACCACCGAACCCCCGGAGTCTCAGATGCCCCTCCACCAGGGACGGGACGACGATCGCCGGATCGCCGTCAACCCGCTGCTCAACGAGGCCGACCCGGTCGGCGCCATGGCGGTCGCGCCCCCGGCGCACCGGCTGCCCGACGGCCCGATGACCCCGCACGCGGCCTATCAGCTCATCCATGACGAGCTGATGCTGGACGGCAACGCCCGGCTCAACCTGGCGACCTTCGTCACCACCTGGATGGAGCCGCAGGCCCGCGTGCTGATGGCCGAGTGCCTCGACAAGAACATGATCGACAAGGACGAGTACCCGCAGACCGCGGAGCTGGAGCGCCGCTGCGTGGCCATGCTCGCCGACCTCTGGCACGCGCCCGACCCGTCGACCGCGGTGGGCTGCTCGACCACCGGCTCCAGCGAGGCGTGCATGCTGGCCGGGATGGCGCTCAAGCGGCGCTGGATGAAGGCCAACCCGGAGCGGTACGCCGCCGGCGCCCGCCCGAACCTGGTGACCGGCATCAACGTGCAGGTGTGCTGGGAGAAGTTCTGCACCTTCTGGGAGGTCGAGCCGCGGCTCGCGCCGATGGAGGGCGACAGCTACCACCTGACCCCGGACCAGGTGCTGGAGCTCTGCGACGAGAACACCATCGGGGTGGTCGCGGTGCTCGGCTCCACCTTCGACGGGTCCTACGAGCCCGTCGCCGAGATCTGTGCGGCGCTGGACGGACTGCGCGACCGCACCGGCCTGGACATCCCGGTGCACGTGGACGGTGCCTCGGGCGGCATGATCGCGCCCTTCCTCGACCCCGATCTGCCCTGGGACTTCCGCCAGCCGCGGGTCGCCTCGATCAACACCTCCGGCCACAAGTACGGACTGGTGTACCCGGGCGTCGGATGGGCGCTCTGGCGGGACAAGGCCGCCCTGCCCGACGAACTGGTCTTCCACGTCAACTACCTCGGCGGCGACATGCCGACCTTCGCGCTGAACTTCTCCCGGCCCGGCGCCGAGGTCGTCGCGCAGTACTACACCTTCCTGCGGCTCGGCCACGACGGCTTCCGCGCCGTCCAGCAGGCGTGCCGGGACGTCGCCGTGCGACTCGCCGACGGAATCGAGGCGCTCGGCGCCTTCCACATGCTGACCCGCGGCGACCAGCTGCCGGTCTTCGCCTTCACCACCGGACCCGACGAGACCGGATGGGACGTCTTCGACCTCTCGCGGCGGCTGCGCGAACGCGGCTGGCTGGTGCCCGCGTACACCTTCCCGGAGAACCGCACGGACCTTGCGGTGCTGCGGATCGTCTGCCGCAACGGCTTCTCGCAGGACCTCGCCGACCTGCTGCTCGCCGACCTCGGACGGCTGCTGCCGGAGCTGCGGCAGCAGCGCGCGCCGATGAGCGAGCAGGGCATCGAGGCCCGCAGCGCCTTCCACCACTGAGTACGGTGGGGGGAGGGGCGAGGAGCAGGAGGCGAGTCGTGACACAGCAGCCGACCGGCGCGCAGTCCGGGCACGGGTACGGGACGGACGGGCACCGGGCGACCGCCTACCGCCCCAGCGCGGTCGGCGAGATGCTCCGCGACCGTCCGCCGATGGCCCGCGAGCTGCCGGTCTTCGACCCGGACACCGCCTCGGCCGAGCCCGGCCCGCTCTTCGTGGACTGGCTCGTCCAGGCGGTCGAGGCGGGCGTACCGGACGCACAGGTGATGACGCTCTCCACGGTCGACGCGGACGGCGTGCCGGACGCCCGGGTGCTGGTGCTGCGCGACGTGGACGCGGCCGAGGCGGCCTGGGTGTTCGCCGCCGACGCCGCCAGCCCCAAGGGCCGCCAGCTCGCGCTCAGCCCGATGGCCGCGCTCAGCGTCTACTGGCCCGCGCTCGGACGCCAGGTCCGGGTCCGCGGCGCGGTCGAGGCGGCGCCGCAGGCGGTCAGTGCGGACGAGTTCCGGCACCGCTCGCCCGGGGCCCGGGTCGCCTCCCTGGTCGGCCGGCAGAGCGAGCCGCTCGGCTCGCTCGCCGCCTACGACCTGGCGGCCGACGAGGCGCAGCTGCTGCTGGACGCCGACCCGCAGCTGGTGGCCGACGGGCACACCGTGTACGTGCTGCACGCCCACGAGGTGGAGTTCTGGCAGGGCGACCCGAGCCGCCGCCACGTCCGGCTGCGGTACACCCGCACCGGGCTGGGCACCGGCCGGGCCGCGTGGACCCACACCCTGCTCTGGCCCTGACGGGCCGCCCCGAGCGGCCCCGAGGGGCTACTCCTCGCGGTGCACCACCCGGCCGCCGGTCATGGTGAGGCGGATCGGGGCCGCGGCCACCTCGTCGGCGGGCGCCGCCAGCGGGTCCAGGGCGAAGGCCGTGAGGTCGGCCCGCATCCCGACCGCGATCCGGCCCGCCACGGCCTCCTCGCCGGCCGCGCGTGCGGCGTGCGTGGTGCACCCCTCCAGGGCCATCAGGGCGGTCAGCGCCTGCTCCGGGCGGACGGGGGCGACCTCCGGTGCGCGGGCCGGCCGGCGCAGCCGGGCCGCGGCGAGCACCGCGCGCGCGTCGTAGCCGGAGATCGGCCAGTCCGAGCCGAGCACCAGGGTGGCACCGGCGTCCCGGAGGTCACGGCAGCGCCAGGCCCGGTCGGCGCGCTCCGGGCCGAGCCGCCGGGACCAGGCGTCGCCGTGGTCGGCCCGGGTGTAGGCGCAGTGGCCCGGCTGCATGGAGGCGGCGACGCCGAGCGCGGCGAACCGCGGCAGCTGGGCGTCCGGCACGGTCTCGATGTGCTCGATCCGGTGCCGGGCCCGCCGGACGCCCAGCGCCTCCACGGTGTCCAGCACGTGCCGTACGCCCGCGTCGCCGATCGCGTGGGTGGCGGTGGCCACCCCGGCCGCGTCCAGGCGGTGCAGCGCCCGGGCGTACTCGGCCGGGTCGGGCCAGAACGCCTCGGTGCCCTGGCCGTGGCAGTCGGGGTGCTCCAGCCAGGCGGTGCCGCCCTCGACCGTGCCGTCGATGAAGAACTTCACGCCCGCCACCCGCCAGCCGCGGCCGGCCCGCCCCTGGAGCGCGACCAGCCGGTCGACGCCCTCGTCGCCGTCGCCGGGCATGCACCAGGGGTGGATGAGCAGCCGCACCGGCAGGTCGGCCCCGTCCTCGGCGCCGGCCAGCAGCTCCAGTGCGTCGGGGCTCTGCAGATCCATCACGTGGCCGGTGGTGAGGCCGGTGGCGGCCATGCCGCGCAGCAGGTCGAGCAGCCGGGAGCGGCGCTCGGCGGCGGGTGGGGCCGGGACGTACGGCACGACCAGGTCGATCGCGGCGTGCTCGACCAGATGGCCGGTCGGGCGCCCGTCGGCGTCGCAGACCACCTCGGCGCGCTGGGCGAAGCGGCGCGGTCCGTCGATCCCGGCGATCGCCAGCGCGGCGCCGCTGACCAGCGCGGAGTGGGCGTCGTACAGCCGCAGGAAGGCCGGGACGCCGCCGAGCACGTCGTCGATCGCGCTGCGGTCGATCGGGTGGTCGCCGAAGGTGTTGTGGTCGAGGTTCCAGCCGGTGACCCAGCCGCCGCGCGGGGCGGTCCGGGCGGCCTCGGCGAGGACGGCGCGCAGCGCGGCCAGGTCGCGGCAGCCCGAGAGGTCGAGGCCGGTGGCGAGGTCGACGCCCATCAGCGGGTGGGTGTGCCCGTCGGTGAGTCCGGGCGTGACGGTGGCGCCGGCGAGGTGGTGGACGGCGGTGGACGGGCCGCGCAGCTCCTTCAGCTCCTGCTCCTCGCCGACGGCGGTGATCACGCCGTCGGTGACGGCCAGCGCGGAGGCGAGCGGGCGGGCGGGGTCGAGGGTGCGGACGAGGGCGCCGGTGACGAGGGTGTCGGCGGTGGCCACGGGTCTCTCCAGAGGGGTCGGTCGGCCCAGGGGGTCAGTCGGCGGTGTCGGTCTCGGCGGCGAACCGGGCGTACACCTCGGGGCGGGTGCGGCGCAGCCGGGCGGCGATCAGCAGGCCGCCGGCGAAGACGGCCGGGACCAGCAGGACGAGCAGCAGGTTCACGCCGGTGGAGGCGGCGGTCAGGAACTCGATCTTGTCCACCAGCAGGTAGAGGGCGCCGAGCAGCAGGGCGGCGGCGGCGACGGGGGCGGCCACCGTGCGCAGCGCGCCCTCGGTGTGCCGGATCCGGCGGAAGAACACCGGCACGGCGATCGCGGTGAGCGCCTGGAGCAGCACGATGCCGAGCAGGCCGGGGCTGTTCACCCAGAGCAGCAGCTGGGCGTACGGGTCGGCGCCGGCCAGTGCGAAGCCGGCCACCACGACGACCGCGAGCACGGTCTGCGCGGCGCCCGCGACGTACGGGGAGCGGTGCCGCGGGTGGACCCGGCCGAGTGCGGCGGGCAGCACGCCCTCGCCGGCGAGCGCGTGGCCGTAGCGGGTGATCGCGTTGTGGAAGGCGAGCAGCGAGGCGAAGACGCTGGTGACGATGAGGACGTGCATCGCGTCGGCGGCCCAGCTGCCGACGTACTCGGTGGTGGCGGCGAAGAACAGCCCGGACGGGTCGGCGGCGACCGCGTCCAGCACCTCCTCGGCTCCGAAGGCCTGGACGACCGTCCACACCATGAAGGCGTAGAACAGGCCGAGGAAGCCCACCGCGAGGTAGGTGGCGCGCGGGATGGTGCGCCGCGGATCGCGGGCCTCGGCGCGGTAGATGGCGGTCGACTCGAAGCCGCAGAAGGCGGCGAAGGCGAAGGCCAGCACGGCGCCGGTGCCCGGCGTCCAGGCGTGCTGCGGGGCGAAGGAGTCCAGGTGCAGGCCGTGCGCGCCGCCGCGCAGCAGGACGCCGCCGGCCAGCAGGACCAGGATGCCGGTCTCGGCGACGAGCAGGACGCCGAGCACCTTGGCGCCGAAGTCGATCGAGCGGTACCCGGCGAACCAGACGACCAGCACGGAGAACAGGGCGATCGGCTGCCAGGGCACGTCCCAGCCGAACAGCGCGTGCAGGGTGTCCCGGGTGCTGGTGGCGATCAGTCCGTACATGCCGATCTGCAGGCCGTTGTAGGCGAGCAGGGCGAGGACGGCGGCGCCGATCCCGGCGGGCCGGCCGAGGCCGCGGGTGACGTAGGCGTAGAAGGCGCCGCCGTTGGCGACGTGCCGGCCCATGGTGGTGAAGCCGATCGCGAAGACGGCCAGCACGGCGCCGGCCGCGAGGTAGGCGACCGGGGCGCCGATGCCCCCGATGGCCAGCGCGAACGGGGCGACGCCGGCCATCACGGTGAGCGGTGCGGCGGCGGAGACCACGAAGAACGTGATGTCGCCGGTGCCGAGGCTGCCCGCTCTCAGCGTGGGGGTCTGCGGCGGGGAGGCCTGGGAGGTCAGGGACATGGGGGTGCCCTTCGAACGGCGCGGAATGGGGCCCGACGTAAACCTAAAGGCTTTCGGTTTCGGCACTGTAGACCGCGGTCGTAGCATCTGGGAAGACCTTCGAGCCGGGAGTCGGACATGGGGCGGCCGAGCAAGGCCCTGCTGGACAAGGAACGCATCGGCGCCACCGCACTGGCGCTGGTGGACGAGCACGGCGACTTCAGCGTGCCGCAGATCGCCAAGCGGCTCGGCGTCCAGACCGCCTCCGTCTACCACCACGTGGAGGGCCGCGGCGGCGTCGTCGAGCTGCTCCGCGAACGCGTCGTCGCCGCCATCGACGCCGCAGCCCTGGACCTGCGGCCCTGGGACGAGGCCCTCACCGCCTGGGCCCGCTCCTACCGCGCCGCCTTCGCCGCGCACCCGCGGACCATCCCGCTGCTCACCACGTCACCCGTCCGGGAGCCGCGCGTGTTGACCGCCTACGAGCAGGCCGTCGGCATGCTGGTCGAGGCCGGGTTCGCCCTCCCGGACGTCATGCCGGTGCTCACCGGACTGGAGAACACGGTGCTCGGCTCCGCCCTCGACCTGGCGGCGCCCGAGACCATGTGGGAGGTGGCCGACGAGGAGGCCACCCCGCTGCTCGCCGCCGCCCTCGCCGCCAGCCCGGTGCCGCGCGCCGACGCCGCGTTCGAGCTGGCGCTGGCCGGCTTCGTCGCCCACTGCCGGGGCCTGCTGCCGGCCTGACGCACCAGGGGTGCGACCGCCCGCCGGCGGCCGCACCCCTGGGGATCGGTGACGCGGTGTCAGGCCGCGCTGCGCACCGCGATCCGGGCGGATCCGGCCTCGGCCGCGGCCACCGCGGGCGCCTCGGCCGGCGCCGTGCGGCGCATCCCCTTGAGCAGGATCACCAGGCCCGCGGTGACCACGGTGCCCGTGGCGATCGCGACCACGTAGAGCACCGGGCTGCCGATCAGCGGCAGCACCCAGATCCCGCCGTGCGGGGCCCGCAGGGTCGAGCCGAAGGCCATCGTCAGGCCGCCCGCGGCCATGCTCCCGGCGATGCCAGCCGGGATCACCCGCAGCGGGTCGGCGGCCGCGAACGGGATCGCGCCCTCGGTGATGAAGGACGCCCCGAGCACCCAGGCCGCCTTGCCGTTCTCCCGCTCCTCGCGGGTGAACAGCCGGCCGCGCACCGCCGTCGCCAGCGCCAGGCCCAGCGGCGGCGTCATGCCCGCCGCCATCACCGCCGCCATCACCTTCAGGCTGCCCGCGTCCGGGACGGCCCCGGCGGTGGTCAGCGCACCGGCCGCGAAGGTGTACGCCACCTTGTTCAGCGGGCCGCCCATGTCGAACGCCATCATCGCGCCGAGCAGCAGGCCGAGCAGGACCGCGTTCGTACCGGACAGCCCGTTCAGCCAGTCGGTGAGACCGTGCATCGCCGAGGCGATCGGCGAACCGAGCACCACGAACATCGCGAAGCCGACCGCCGCCACCGACACCAGCGGGATCACCACCACGGGCATGATGCCCGCGATCGCCCCCGGCACCCGCCACCGCACCATCCAGCGGACCAGGAAGCCCGCCAGCAGGCCCGAGACGATGCCGCCGAGGAAGCCCGCCCCGACCGTCACCGAGATCGCGCCGCCGACGATGCCCGCCGCCAGCGCGGCCCGGTCGGCGATCGCGTAGGCGATGTAGCCGGACAGCACCGGCACCAGGAAGCCGAACGCCGCCGCGCCCGCCTGGAACAGCAGCGCCGCCCAGCTCTGCGCGGACGCCCAGTCGAAGTGGCCGACCACCGACGGCGCGGAGGAGATCGTGTAGCCGCCGATCGCGAAGCCCAGGGCGATCAGCAGACCGCCCGCCGCCACGAACGGGATCATGTGGCTGACGCCGGTCATCAGGTACTGGCGCAGCCGCCGGGCCCAGTGCTCCCCGGCCGGGGCGGCGGGTACCGCCGCCGGTGCGGAGCCCCCCGTGCCGGCCCGCACCGGCTGCGCCGCGGCCAGCGCGGCGGCCCGGGCGACCAGCTCGTCGGCGCGGTTCACACCGGCCTTGACCCCCACGTCGACGAGCGGCTTGCCCGCGAACCGGGCCCGGTCGCGCACCTCCACGTCGTGCGCCAGGATCACCGCGTCGGCCGCCTCGATCACCGCCGGGTCGAGCGGGGTGGAGCCCGCCGAACCCTGTGTCTCCACCTGGATCTCGGCGCCCGCCCGGGCCGCCGCCTGCTCCAGGGCCCGGGCGGCCAGGTAGGTGTGGGCGATCCCGGTCGGGCAGGAGGTGACCGCGACCAGCCGCAGGCCGGCCGGTGCGGGCCGCTCGGCCGACGGGCCCGGTGCGGGGGCGGCGTCCCCGGCGGTCCGGGCGGCCGGGACGGCCTCCGGCTCGGCGGGTTGGGCGGCCGGGGCCGCCGGTTCGGCCGGCTCCTCGCCGTTGACCAGGGCGGCCACCGAGCCGGGGTCGGTCGCCGAGCGCAGCGCGCCGGTGAAGGCCGGGTCCATCAGGCGCCCGGCCAGCGAGGAGAGGATCCGCAGGTGGTCGTCGTCCGCGCCGTCCGGGGCGGCGATCAGGAAGACCAGGTCGGCCGGCCGGCCGTCGGGCGCCTCGAAGTCGATGCCGCGCGAGCTGCGGCCGAAGGCCAGGCTCGGCCGGGTGACGTGGGCCGATCGGCAGTGCGGGATGCCGATCCCGTCGCCGAGGCCGGTCGGCGCCTGCGCCTCCCGGGCCGCGACGTCGGCGAGGAAGCCGTCGAGGTCGGTGACCCGGTCCTCGGCGGCCAGCCGCTGGGCCAGGGCGCGGACGGCCTCGGCCTTGTCGTCGGGGGCGAGGTAGAGATCCACGAGCGCAGGTGTGATCAGTCTGCCGTTGTCGCTCATCGTGTCGGTCCTTCACCTGTGGTGCGTCAATGGTGCGTGGTCGGTTCCCGTTGCCCCCGGGTTCCTTCTCCGGCCGCCGTCCGGCCGGGCGCGGTCAGCGGCCCAGCGGCAGCTCCTCGGGCAGGTCGGCGGTGATCTCCACCGCGGTCGGGTCCAGGTCGGCCGGGGCGGGCATCGCACTGCCCGGCAGCTGGACGGCGGCGGCGCCGTGCGCCAGCGCCGAGGCCAGCGCCTTGGGGCCGGTGCCGCCCGCGCCGAGGAACCCGGCCAGGGAGGCGTCGCCGGCGCCGACGTCGCTGCGGACCACCGCCGCCGGCGCCGTCCCGTACCAGACGCCGTCGTCGGCGACCAGCAGCATGCCGTCCGCGCCGAGGCTGGCCAGGACCTGCTGGGCGCCGAGCCGGCGCAGCTGCCGCGCCGCCCTGAGCCCGTCCCCGAGCGTG
>NZ_JBHWBW010000120.1:0-18605 GCF_042735675.1 Kitasatospora sp. NPDC059571 | reverse complement strand
GGCCGCCCGGGGGGCCCCCCCCCCCCCCCCCCCGGCCGGGGGCGGCGGCCCTCCGCCGTTGTCGCGCGCGCCTCCGCAGTACCGCCGCACCGCCGCGCCGGCGCCGGCCGCGCCGTCAGCGCAGCCCCGCCACCACGCCGTTGACGATCGCCGCCTTGGCGAGCCGGCCGGCGAAGCCGGTCAGCACGGTCGGCCGCATCGAGTCGTCGCCGTGGATCAGCTGCAGCATCCCGTCGCCCCGGCCGAGGCTCAGGCACTGCGCGGCGTAGCGGAACGCGAACGGCTTGGTGGTGCGCCCGCCGAGCAGCCGGCCCGTGTAGCGGCCCATCGGCAGGGCGGTCGCGCAGGCCATCCGCAGCCGGCCGACGCCGGGGACGTCGACGGCGGCGGCGTCGCCGATCACGTGGACGTCGGGGTGCGAGAGCGAACGCAGCCGGTCGTCGACCAGGGCCCGCCCGTCCGGGCCGACCGCGAGGCCGGCCTCGGCGGCCAGTGGGTGCGGCTCCATCGAGGCGGCCCACACCACCAGGTCCGCGGGGACGGGTCCGTCCGCGGTCCGCAGGCCGTCCGCGGTCACCGCGGTGACCTCGGTGTGCTCGCGGACGCGCACCCCGAGCCGGTCGAGGGCGGTCAGCACGTGCGACCGTCCGCGCTCCGAGAACCAGCCGCCGACCCGGTCGGCCGTGACCAGTTCGACCTGCCACCCGGGGTGGGCCTCGGCCAGTTCCGCGGCCATCTCGATCCCGGTGGCACCGCCGCCGACCACGGCGATCGTGCCCGGCGCGGTCGCTTCGGCGATCCGCTGCCGCAGTTCGGCGGCGCGCTCGGCCGGGTAGCCGTGCTCGGCCGCGCCGGGCACGCCGTGGAAGGCGGTGCGGCTCCCCAGGGCGTACACCAGGGTGTCGTAGGAGACTGCCCCGCCGTCGTCGAGGAACACCTTGCGGGCGTTCAGGTCCAGCCCGGTGACCCGGGCCCGGCGGTGGGTCACCTTCCGGCCGCGCACCACCCGGGCGATGGGCCGCCGGTGCCCGGGCCGGCCGGCCGCGGTCTCGTGCTGCCGGACGCGGTGCAGGAAGTGCGTCTCCGGGGCGATCAGGGTCACCCGGTGGCGCCTGCCGATCCCGTTGGCGGCGGGCAGCCCGGCGTAGCCGGCCCCCACCACGACGATGTGCTTCTGCTCGGTGTGCTGCTGCGCGGCCATCTCGGTCACTCCTCCGATGCGTCGTGTGCGCCGTTCGGAAGGGGGACGGGACGGCCGGCCGGAGTGTGACCGTGATCCGGGTCACACCTCCGGGCGGGCGGCGGCCCGCCGGGTCAGACCACGTGGGTGAGCTTCTCCGGGTTGACCACGATGTACGCCTCGGTGATCCGGCCGTCCGCCACGGTGAACGCCATCACGCCGCCGACCTTCCCGGGAGCCTCGTAGAAGACCAGTCCGGGCTCCCCGTTGACCGTCGCCAGGGCGTACGAGGCCTCCGGGGTCCACCACTTGCCGACCAGGCCGGCGACCAGCCGGGAGACCCGGTCCGCGCCGAACACCGGCCGGGCGCCGGCGCTGACGACGCCGCCGCCGTCCGAGTGCCAGACCACCTCGGGGTCGAGGACGGCCAGCAGGCCCTGCAGGTCGCCGCTGGCGGTGGCCCGGGCGAAGGCGGTGACCGCCTGCCGGTGCTCGGCCGGGTCGACGGTGCCGCGCCGCGCGCCGTCCCGGACCCGGCGGCGGGCCCGGGAGGCCAGCTGCCGGGTCGCCTCCGGCGTGCGTTCCAGGGTGGCGGCGATCTCCTCGAAGCCGACCGCGAAGACGTCGTGCAGCACCAGGGCGGCCCGCTCGGCCGGGGTGAGCTGCTCCATCACCGCCAGCACCGCGAGCGAGACCGACTCGCCGAGCTCGGCCCGTTCCGCGGGGGAGTCGTCCTCCGACACCAGCGGCTCGGGCAGCCACTCGCCGAAGTACGCCTCGCGGCGGGCCCGGGCGGAGCCGAGCTGGTCGTAGCAGAGCCGGGTGACCACGGTGGTGAGGTAGGCGCGCGGTTCGTCGACCGTGTCGTGGTCGACGGCCTGCCAGCGCAGCCAGGCCTCCTGCAGGATGTCCTGCGCGTCGCTGATCGAGCCGAGCAGGCGGTAGGCCACCGCGCCCAGGTAGCGCCGCTGGGCCTCGAAGGCGTCCAGGGCCGCCGTGTCGGTCTCGGTCACCGGCCCACAGTAGCGCGCCCGGGCTCAGGAGCGCGGTGGCGTCGGCCCGCTGACGATCGGCAGGACGCCGGGTGCGTGGCGGGCCACCGCCCCGCGCACCCGCTCGCCGTCCACGGCGGCGACGGTGCCCAGGGCGCGTTGGACGGTCGGCGCGGTGCGGCGGCGCACCCGGACGACCGGTGCGGCGGTGCCCCGGACCTCGACGGCGGCCACCTCCTCCCAGGGCACCAGGACGGGACGGCCCAAGTGGCGGACGGGCGTGCCCAGCAGGATGCCCTCGGGGCCGATCCGCAGGGCGACCCGCCGGGCCGTCGCGACGCCGGCCACCAGCGCGGTGCTCAGCAGGCTGCCGGCCGCCGCAAGGGCGAAGCAGACCGTCTCCGGCGTGCCGCCGGCCGCGAACAGGAGCTTCCCCAGGGCGGCCGCGGCGATTAGCCCGCTGCCGGCCGCCGCACGCGCGGTTCCGCGGGTCCAGCCGTAGCGGCAGGTGTACGAGTCCTCGGCGGACGGTGCGTCAGGGGCGGCCACGGGGGAGAGTCTGTCACCGCACCGGCGGCCCGGACAGTACGGAGGGGGAGGTCCCGGGCGCTCCCGGGACCTCCCCCTCCTGCGCCGTCCGGAGGTCAGTCGACCTCGGCCACCGCCTGCGCGAACTGCGCCTGGTACAGGCGGTGGTAGGCGCCCTCGGCGGCGATCAGGTCGTCGTGCGAGCCCTGCTCGACGATCGAGCCGTTCTCCATCACCAGGATCAGGTCGGCGTCCCGGATGGTGGAGAGGCGGTGCGCGATGACGAAGCTGGTGCGGCCGGTGCGCAGCCGGGCCATGGCCCGCTGGATCAGCACCTCGGTGCGGGTGTCGACCGAGCTGGTCGCCTCGTCGAGGACCAGGATCGACGGCTGGGAGAGGAACGCCCGGGCGATGGTGATCAGCTGCTTCTCGCCCGCGCTGACCCCGGTGCCCTCGTCGTCGATCACGGTGTCGTAGCCGTCGGGCAGCGTGCGGACGAACCGGTCGACGTGGGCGGCCTTCGCCGCCTCCACGACCTGCTCGCGGCTCGCGCCCTCGGCGCCGTACGCGATGTTGTCGGCGATGGTGCCGCCGAACAGCCAGGTGTCCTGGAGCACCATGCCGATGTTGGCCCGCAGCTCCTCGCGGGACATCGCCGCGATGTCCACCCCGTCGAGGTTGATCCGGCCCCCGCTGACGTCGTAGAACCGCATCAGCAGGTTGACCAGGGTGGTCTTGCCGGCACCGGTCGGGCCGACGATGGCGACCGTCTGCCCCGGCTCGACCTTGAGCGACAGGCTCTCGATGAGCGGCTTCGCCGGGTCGTACCGGAAGGAGACGTCCTCGAAGGAGACCCGGCCGGCGACCTCGGCGGGCCGCTCCGGCATGGCCGGCTCCGGGGTCTGCTCGGGCGCGTCCAGCAGCTCGAAGACCCGCTCGGCGGAGGCCACACCGGACTGCACCAGGTTGGCCATCGACGCGACCTGGGTGAGCGGCTGGCTGAACTGCCGGGAGTACTGGATGAAGGCCTGCACGTCGCCGATGGAGAGCGCGCCGCTCGCCACCCGCAGACCGCCGACCACGGCCACCAGCACGTAGTTCAGGTTGCCGATCAGCATCATCGCCGGCTGGATGACGCCGGAGATGAACTGCGCCCGCCAGCTGGCGGCGAACAGCGCCTCGTTCTCCTTGCGGAACAGCTCCGCGGCCTCCTCCTGGCGGCCGAAGACCTTCACCAGGGCGTGGCCGGTGTACATCTCCTCGATGTGCGCGTTCAGCGCACCGGTGCTCTTCCACTGGGCGACGAAGTTCGGCTGCGCCCGCTTGCCGACCCGGGTGGCGACCATCACCGACACCGGCACCGAGACCAGTGCGATCGTCGCCAGCAGCGGCGAGATCCAGAACATCATCGCCAGCACGCCGACGATGGTGAGCAGGGAGTTCACCACCTGGCCCATGGTCTGCTGCATGGACTGGCCGATGTTGTCGATGTCGTTGGTGACCCGGCTCAGCACCTCGCCGCGCGGCTGCTTGTCGAAGTAGCTGAGCGGCAGTCGGGCGATCTTGGACTCGACGTCCTGGCGGAGCCGGAAGACGGTCCGCTGGATGGCGGTGGTGGCGATCCTGCCCTGCAGGATGCCGAAGACCGCGGAGACCAGGTAGATCGCCAGCACCCAGAGCAGGACGGTGCCGATGGCGGAGAAGTCCATGCCGTGGCCGGGCGTGAACGGGACGGAGGAGAGCATGTCGGCGACCCCGCCCTTGCCCTGCGCGCGCAGGCCGGCCAGCACCTGGTCCTTGGTCAGGCCGGCCCGGCTCTGGGCGCCGACCACGCCGGCGAAGATCAGGTCGGTCGCGTTGCCGAGCACCTTGGGCCCGGCGACCGCGCAGCCGATGCTGACCGTGCCGAGCGCGAGCACGCCGTACAGCAGCTTGCGCTGGGGGCGGAGCAGGGCGAGCAGGCGCTTGCCGGAGCCCTTGAAGTCCATCGACTTCTCGGCGCCCTGGCCGCCCATGAAGCGGCCGGGGCCCGCCGGGCCGCGCCGGGCCGCGGCCTCCTGGGAGGCACTGGGCCTCTCCGGCTTGCCGAGGGTGGTCACGCCGCCTCCTGTTCGGTGAGCTGGGAGAGGACGATCTCCCGGTAGGTCGGGTTGCCGGCCATCAGCTCCTGGTGGGTGCCGCTGCCGACCACCGCGCCCTCGTCGAGCACGATGATCCGGTCGGCGTCGCGGATGGTGGACACCCGCTGGGCGACGATGACCACGGTGGCCTCGGCCGTCTCGGCGGCCAGCGCCCGGCGCAGGGCGGCGTCGGTCGCGTAGTCCAGGGCCGAGAACGAGTCGTCGAAGAGGTAGATCTCGGGCTTGCGCACCAGGGCGCGGGCGATGGCCAGGCGCTGGCGCTGGCCGCCGGAGACGTTGGAGCCGCCCTGGGCGATCGGGGCGTCGAGCCCCTCGGGGAACTTCTCCACGAACTCCTTGGCCTGCGCGGTGGCCAGCGCGTGCCAGAGCTCCTCGTCGGTGGCGTTCGGCCGGCCGTAGCGCAGGTTGCTGGCGACGGTGCCGGAGAACAGGTACGGCTTCTGGGGGACGAGCCCGATCGCCTCGGACAGCAGGGTGGGCTCGAGCTCGCGGACGTCGACGCCGTTCACCAGGACCCGGCCACCGGTGCTGTCGATGAGCCTGGGGATCAGGCTGAGCAGGGTGGTCTTGCCGGCGCCTGTCGAGCCGATGACGGCGGTGGTCTCGCCGGGCCGGGCGACGATGTCGATGCCGCGCAGCACCGGGACCTCGGCGCCCGGGTAGCGGAACTCGACGTCGCGCAGCTCCAGGTGCCCGCTGCCGGTGGTCGCGGTGACCGGGGCGGCGGGCGGGACGATGCTGCTCTCGGTGCCCAGCACCTCCTGGATGCGCTCGGCGCAGACCTCGGCGCGCGGCACCATCATGAACATGAAGGTGGCCATCATGACGCTCATCAGGATCTGCATCAGGTAGGAGAGGAACGCGGTCAGCGCGCCGATCTGCATCCCGCCGCTGTCGATCCGGTGGGCGCCGAACCAGAGCACGGCGACGCTGGACAGGTTCACCACGGACATCACGGTGGGGAACATCAAGGCCATCAGCCGGCCGACCCGCACCGACACGTCGGCGAGGTCCTGGTTGGCCCCGCCGAAGCGGTCCTGCTCGTGGGTGTCCTTGACGAACGCCCGGATCACCCGGATGCCGGTGATCTGCTCACGCAGGATCCGGTTGACGCCGTCGATCCGCTCCTGCATGCCGCGGAACTGCGGGCGCAGGCGGCGCACCAGCAGGACGACGACGATGCCGAGCAGCGGCACGACGGCGAGCAGCAGCGCGGAGAGCGGGACGTCCTGGTTGAGCGCCATGATGATGCCGCCGACGCACATGATGGGCGCCGCCACCATCAGCGTGAAGGACATCAGGACCAGCATCTGGACCTGCTGGACGTCGTTGGTGGTGCGGGTGATGAGCGAGGGCGCGCCGAACTGGCCGAGCTCCCGTGCGGAGAAGCTCTGCACCCGGTCGAAGACGGTGGCCCGGATGTCCCGGCCGACGGCCATCGCGGTACGGGCGCCGAGGTGGACCGCGCCGATCGAGCAGACGGCCTGGGCGAGCGAGACGGCGATCATCGCGCCGCCGATGCGCAGGATGTAGCCGGTGTCGCCCTTGATCACGCCGTTGTCGATGATGTCGGCGTTCAGCGTGGGCAGGTAGAGGGCACCGATGGTCGAGATGAGCTGGAGCGTTACCAGCAGGAGGATCGGTTGGCGGTAGGGCCCGAGGTGGGCCCTCAAGAGTCTGATCAGCACCGTGACACTCTCGTCGTCCACGAGGATGTACGCATCCTCATTTAGGTCTACTCACGACTGGGTAATTCGTGCTACGACCGCCCCGGAATTCGGGGCGGTACGCGGCTGCACTGCTGGTCCGCGGAGGTGTCAGCTGTCCCGACCCCCTTACGGAACGGCGTGCTACCCCCTAGGCTGCTGCCTGGTTCTTGTTACTCGCTGGTTAACAAGGCGGGTCGGTGCGGCCGCCCCCACGGCCACCGTCCCTACCCTCGGCCACCCGCCCCCCTCGGAGGTCCTCGTTGAGTTCCGTGCAGTCCATGATCGAGCGGCGTCCACCCTCCGTGGCCCACCTCTTCCTCAGCAGGGTAAAGGCCACGCCCGACCGTGAGGCCTACCGCTACCCGGTTCCGGTCGACGAGCACGCTGCGGACGGCGCCCCCGGCGCGGAGCAGTGGCGCTCACTGACCTGGGCGCAGACCGCGGAGCGGGTCCGCGCCGTCGCCGCGGGCCTGATGTCGCTCGGTATCGAGGCCGAGGACCGGGTCGCGATCTCCTCCACCACCAGGGTCGAGTGGATCATCGCGGACCTGGGGAACATGTGTGCCGGTGCTGCCACCACCACCGTGTACCCCAGCACCAATACGGACGAAACGGCGTTCATCCTCGCGAACTCGGGCAGCCGCGCCCTGTTCGCCGAGAACGTCAAGCAGCTCGCCAAGGCCGTCGAGAAGAAGGCCGAGCTGCCCGACCTGGAGACGGTCGTCCTCTTCGAGGCCGCCGGGGACCTGCCGGAGGCCGCCGGCCTGACCGTGCTCACCCTGGCCGAGCTGGAGGAGCGCGGCGCCGCCTACCTGCTCGACCACCCGGACGCCGTCGACAAGGCCGTCGACGCCCTGGCGCCCGAGCAGCTGGCCACCCTCATCTACACCTCCGGCACCACCGGACGCCCCAAGGGCGTCCGCCTGGTCCACGACTGCTGGGCCTACCAGGGCGTCGCCCAGGAGGAGTGCGGCCTGCTGCGCGCCGACGACGTGCAGTTCATGTGGCTGCCGCTCTCCCACGTCTTCGGCAAGACGCTGATCTCCGGGCAGATCTCCACCGGCCACGTGATGGCCGTGGACGGCCGGGTGGACCGCATCATCCACAACCTGCCGGCGATCAGACCCACTCTGATGGCCTCCGCGCCGCGCATCTTCGAGAAGGTCTACAACGGCATCGCCGGCAAGGCCCGGGCCGAGGGCGGCGCCAAGTACAAGATCTTCCAGTGGGCCGCCAAGGTCGCCCGCGAGTACGCGCGCGCCACCCAGGCCTCCCGGATCGCCACCGGCAAGGACAGCGCGCCGCTCGGCCTGACCGTCCAGCACACGCTCGCCGACAAGCTGGTGTACGCCAAGATCCGCGCCGCGTTCGGCGGCCGGATGCGCGGCTCGGTCTCCGGCAGCGCCGCGCTCGCCCCGGAGATCGGCTACTTCTTCAAGGGCGCCGGCGTGCCCGTCCTGGAGGGCTACGGCCTCACCGAGACCTCCGCCGGCTCCACGGTGAACCGCGCCGAGGACGTGCGGGTCGGCACCGTCGGCCTGCCGCTGCCCGGCACCGAGGTCCGGATCGCCGAGGACGGCGAGATCCTGCTGCGCGGCCCCGGCGTGATGCGCGGCTACCACCAGATGCCGGAGCAGACCGCCGAGGTCCTGGAGCCGGACGGCTGGTTCCACACCGGCGACATCGGCGAGCTCGACAAGGACGGCTTCCTGCGGATCACCGACCGCAAGAAGGACATGTTCAAGACCTCGGGCGGCAAGTACGTCGCGCCCAGCGAGGTCGAGGGCAAGTTCAAGGCGATCTGCCCGTTCGTCAGCAACGTCCTGGTCATCGGCAACCAGCGCAACTACTGCACCGCGCTGATCGGCCTGGACGAGGCCGTGCTGATGCCGTGGGCCGCCGAGCACGGCCTGGCCGGCAAGTCGTACGCCGAGGTGGTCGCGGCCCCCGAGACCAACAAGCTGATCGAGGGCTTCGTCCAGCGACTCAACGGCGACCTCCAGCGCTGGCAGACGATCAAGAAGTTCAGCCTGCTGCCGCGCGACCTCGACATCGAGCACGGCGAGCTGACCCCGAGCCTCAAGATCAAGCGCCCGGTGGTCGAGCGCACCTACGCCGACGCCATCACCGAGATGTACGCCGGGGCCAACGAGGCCTGAGCCCCGTCTCCCGTACGGCCTGCGTCCCACCGCGGGCCGTACGGGACAATGGGGGCATGCCCTCCGCACTCCCCGACGGCGAACCCGTGCCGTCCGACGGCTCGCTGCCCGCCCACGCCCTGGCCGGGCTCGGCACGCGGCCGTTCGGTTTCTACCTCCACGTGCCGTACTGCGCCAGCCGCTGCGGCTACTGCGACTTCAACACCTACACCGCCACCGAGCTGCGCGCCTCGGGTGCGGTCGCCTCGCAGGAGACGTACGCCGACAACCTGATCGCCGAGATCCGGCTCGCCCGGCAGGTGCTCGGGGAGACCGACCTGCCGGTGCAGACCGTCTTCCTCGGCGGCGGCACGCCCACCCTGCTGCCCGCCCGCGACCTGGTGCGGATGCTCGCCGCGATCCGCGACGAGTTCGGCCTCGCCCCCGGCGCCGAGGTCACCACCGAGGCCAACCCGGAGTCGGTCGGGCCCGCCTACCTGGCCGAGCTCCGCGAGGGCGGCTACAACCGGATCTCCTTCGGCATGCAGAGCGCCCGCAAGCACGTGCTGCAGGTCCTCGACCGCCACCACACCCCGGGCCGCCCCGAGGCGTGCGTCGCCGAGGCCCGGGCGGCCGGCTTCGACCACGTCAACCTCGACCTGATCTACGGCACCCCCGGCGAGTCCGACGACGACTGGCGGGCCTCCCTGGACGCCGCGATCGGCGCGGGACCCGACCACGTCTCCGCCTACTCCCTGATCGTCGAGGAGGGCACCCGGCTCGCCGCCCGGGTGAAGCGCGGCGAACTGCCGATGATCGACGACGATGTGCACGCCGACCGGTACCTGATCGCCGAGGAGGCCCTCTCGGCCGCCGGCTACGCCTGGTACGAGGTCTCCAACTGGGCCACCACCCCCGAGGGCCGCTGCCGCCACAACGAGCTCTACTGGACCGGCGCCGACTGGTGGGGGGCCGGCCCCGGCGCGCACAGCCACGTCGGCGGCGTCCGCTGGTGGAACGCCAAGCACCCCGCCGCCTACGCCCAGGCCCTCGCCGAGGGCCGCACGCCCGCCCTCGGCCGTGAGGTCCTCGCCGACGAGGACCGCCGGGTCGAGCGCATCCTGCTGGAGCTCCGCCTGGTCGACGGCTGCCCGCTCGACCTGCTCGGCACCGACGGCCGCCGGGCCGCCGACCGCGCCCTCGCCGAGGGCCTGCTCGACCCCGCAGCCCATGCAGCGGGCCGCGCCGCCCTCACCCTGCGGGGCCGGCTGCTGGCCGACGCCGTCGTACGTGACCTCGTCGACTGACGGCCGTTGCCGTGGTGGCAGCCGTCCGAGGCAGTGAGCGATGACTGCGGTCGACGACCGGGTGAGCGAGGTCTAGGAGAACCTCGCCGTCCCGGAAGGGGTCAAGGCCGAGCTCATTCGGAGGGAAATCGTGATGACGGGGGGTCCGACCGGTCCACAACTGGATCATCGAGTCGATTCAGGACCAGATCCCCCGTGCGCGGTGGCATCGGGGTCAGACCCAGGACCTGGCGATTCCCGGCGAGCCCAGCGAGCCCCAGCCCGATCTCGTGGTGTACGAGCGCGGGGCGGTCGACGGACCCGGCCGCCTCGTCCCCGCTGCGGCTCTGGCCCTGGTCGTCGAGGTCGTCTCCAAGACCAGCGCCGACCGCGACCACCGCACCAAGCGGGAGATGTACGCCGCGGGCGGCATCCCCGCCTACCCGGTCGTCGACCCGCTCCAGGGCGAGTGCACGCTGCTCACCGAGCCGACCGAGGAGAACGCCAAGGGCCTCCCGGACCACCTGTCCGCCCGGACCAGTCGCTTCGGCGCCACCGTCCTGCTGGACGTCCTCGGCATCATCCTCGACACCACCGAGTTCCAGACCTTCGACTGACCGGCGCTCGGCCCGCGCTCAGTCGGGCTGCGTCACGAAGTCGATCATCTCCAGCGACGCCCCCGCGCCGCCCCGGCGGCGCGCGCGGCGCGCGCGCGGCGGGCGGGGGTGGGGAGCGGGCGGGGGGGCCGCGCGCCTTGGCGCGGGGGGGGGGGGGGCCGGTCGGCCCTGAGTGCCCGGCCGTCCCGGGGCGACTCTGGAACCATGGCGACACGAGCGCACACCGACTACTACGCGACCCTCGGGGTTCCGCCCGATGCCGACCGCGACGGGATCCACGCCGCCTTCCGCAGCCTGGCGAGGCGCTACCACCCGGACCGCAACCCGTCGCCCGGTGCGCAGGAGCGCTTCAAGGAGATCGCCGAGGCGTACGCGGTGCTCTCCGACCCGGACCGGCGGGCCGCGTACGACCGGGAGGGCGCCGCTGCGCACACCACCGCGTCCGCCGACGACCTGCTGGCCGGTCTCGACCTCGCGGACCTGCTGGCGCGGGCCGGTATGGCCGGCTTCGGGGACGGCGACCCCTTCCGCGGCGGATTCCTCGGGGAGGGCCCGACGGCGATGCCCCTGCGCGGCCAGGACCTGGAGGTGGGCGTGACCGTCCCGCTCGACACGGTCCTGACCGGCGGAACGGCCGACGTCACCGTCCGGCGCCCGGCGCGCTGCCGGGCCTGCGACGGAACGGGCGCGGCGGCGGGAGCAAGGCCCGGCCGCTGTGCCGCGTGCGGCGGCACCGGACGGCGGGTGACCGAGCGGCGCCGCGGCGCACTGGTGATGCGCCGGAGCGCGGCCTGCCCGGCCTGCGGCGGTACGGGGCGGACCGCGGGTCCGCCGTGCCCGGGGTGCGGAGGCATCGGACGGGTCGCGGCCGCCGACTCGGTGACCGTCCGGATCCCCCGCGGGATTGCGGAGGGTGCCGTCCTGCGCCTGCGCGGGAGGGGCATGCCGCCGCCCGCTCCGGGCGGAGCGCCCGGGGACGCGTACGTGACGGTGCGGACCGCTGCGGACCCGCGTTTCGTGCGCCAGGGTGCGGAGCTCTGGCACGGCGTCGAGGTGAGCGTGCCGGACGCGGTGCTCGGCACCGTGCTGACCGTCCCCGCACTCGACGGTGAGGTGTCGCTGGCCCTGCCGCCCGGCACCCAGCCCGGTACCATCCTGCGGGTACCGGGCCGGGGCCTGCCGCTCGCCGGGACGCACGATCGCGGCGACCTCCGGGTGTCCGTCACCGTGCGCGTCCCCGACGCCCCTTCCGGCGAGGAGCGGCGCCTGTACGGACTGCTGCGGACGGGGGGCGGGGCGGCGGGACCCGCGGAGCGGGAGGAGACCGGCGGGCGACCGGCGGGCCCCCGCCGGAGGCGTTGGTGGCCGTGGCGGCGCCGGGCGTCCGGTGCCCACTGAAGCGGCACCGGCCCCGCCGGCACGCGGCGCACCCCTCGGCCTCGCGTCCCGTCCCGGCCGGCGGGACGGCCGCGCCGTGGCCTTCCGAACGGGGGAGGGGTGGGTGAGAATGGCACAACCGTTCTTCCACGAAGCAAGGGGCACTCATGGCCGTCCACGTCCATGTCCGCGTACGCCGCGAGATCGCCGTGACCGGCGAGGGCGAGATCCGCGAGCGGATCGGGTGCTCCTGCGGCGAGGAGTGGACCAGGACCCATCGGGCGGCGGACGACCGGCCCTCCGACTGACCGGGGTGCCGCGCGGTCCGTCGCCCGGCGCCCGGATCCGGCGGGATCGCGGTCCGCTCGGGTGTGTGCCGCGGTCCGCCCGGTTCGCCCGCCCGGCCCCCCGCGTCGCGGGGCGGCCCCACGCGCGGCAGGTTGCGACTCGTGGGGGCGGCGTCCGCCGCCCGGGGCGAAAGCGAGCGTGGCCATGGGCCTGCTGTCGGCCGATCCGCGGACCCTGAGCCGTGAGGCGTACGTCTACCTGTACCCACTGGTCATGATGGACGTCACGCGCCGCCAGTCCGCCGCCCTACCCGCGGACGCCAGGCCGGCCGGGGCACGGCTCGCCGAAACATGTCCTCGTTCGGCACGGCGGCCAACGGATGGCGGACCTCCACCGACACGATGGGCGTGTACGGTAACGGCCACTTCAGACGCGCCGTCGTCGCCGCCGGGGGACTCGGCGCGAACCCGCCCGAGGATGCCGTCCACCCCGTCCTGGCCACCGACTCCGAGGGCGCGCCGGTCGTCGGCGAGAACGACTAGCTTGATCTTTAACCTGTGCGGCGTGGACGAGGGTTGCTGGACTTCTTCGTCTTCTTCGCAGCTGGCGTCGTTGTTCCTGTCTTGCGGGCGGTGTGGACGTCGTGGCGTGGGGTCGGGTGGGTGTTCTTGCGGCCGGGAGGCCGTCCGGGGCCGGGCAGGTTGGGTTTTGGTGCACCAGCCGGGCAGACGGCGTGTGGGCGGAGGTGTCGGAATCCCCGCCGGACCCGGGCGGGGGTGAGGCGTTCGGGTGGGGCGGGCTTCTCCCAGGGGTGGCGGAGGTCGGCCGCGAGGGGCCGTGCGAGGCGGAGCTGGGTATAGGCGGCCAGGATCAGCCAGGTCCAGCGGTCGGCGGCTTCGGGGGTGCGAATCTTCGGGCAGGTCCAGCCCAGGGTCTGCTTGAAGAGGCGGAACGTGTGTTCGATGTCGAAGCGGCGGAGGAACGTCTGCCAGAGGCGGTCAACGTCGGCGGCAGTGGCGTCGGTGCCGGACCACCACAGCCAGACCGGCTTGGGGACGGCGCCGCTGGGCAGATGGTCGACCTCCAGGCGGATCACGGTGCCCTCGATCACCGGCAGGGTGCCGGTCTCGGCGGTCCAGGAGGATCGGTGGGTGAGTTTGGGGTGCAGGCGGTCCCAGGAGCGTGCGGTGGCGGTGCCGTAGAGGCGCGTGTCGGTGACGGTCTCGGTGTCCGGGGTGCCCCAGGTGTCGGGCTGACCGAAGACGAACTCCGCGCCGTGGCGGGGCGGTCGGCCCATGGTTCCGGGCAGCCGTGGCGGGCAATTCCTGCGCAGGACGCGGTCCGAGCGCATCCGAGCCAGGATCTGAACGGGCAGGTCCTTCAGGAGGAAGGCCAGGCGGGGCGCGTCGTAGCCGGCGTCCGCGACGACGAGCAGGTCCGGGTCACCGGCCTGCCATTGTCCGGCCGAGATCAGCCGCTCGACCAGGTCGCGCAGTTGCCGTGCGGTGACCTGGGCTGCGTCGTCTCCTGGCGTCAGCCGGACCGCGTCCAGCGGCGCGGTCCACGAGCTGCGGCCGGGCTCAAGTGCGGTGATGACCGAGTAGGGCCAGCCCGGGACGGGGATGTGCTGGTCCTTGCCACGCCCGTAGGTGTGGCACAGGATCCGCTCCGACGAGGTGTGGGCGTCGGGCCGCAGCCAGCAGGTGATGTCGACGGCCAGGACAAGCCGGCCGTCCACCGCGCGGGGCAGCGGCACTGCCGCCAGCGCCCGTCGCAGCCCATCAGTGTCCAGGCGACCACAGGCCAGGGCGTCGTAGAGCCCGCCGTGGCCTCGTCGGTGCTCGCCCACCAGTGAGAGTTCCACCAGCGACCGGACCGGCCCGTCGGCGCACAGCACCGCGTCGGCCAGCTCGAACAGAGCATCCCCTCGCCGGATCAAGCAGTCGTAGAACTCTCCTCGGAAGCCTGACAGTTCAGCGAACGCGTCCCGTCGGACACCGTCCTGCAGCAGACTCATCCCCACGGCCTTCGTGCTGATCGTGTGTGTTCCTTGGTCGGAGCACATGATCAGACGAAGGCCGCTTCCGTGTGCGGCAGATACCGATACGAGTGATCAAGTTCGACGGCTCGTTCGAGGCGATTGCTTAAAGATCAAGCTAGTGGCAAGCCCAGAAGCAAGCTCAGAGGCAATCCGACGTCGCGTCGGTCTGGCGGGCGCGGCGCTCGGCGTTGGCGCGCAGCTGCTGCGCCTCTAGGCGCAGCCGGTTGGCCTCGATCCTGGCCTGCTGGGCCTCGGCCTTGACCTGTTCGGCCTCGGCGGTGACCTGTTCGAGTTCGGCACGACGGAACTCGACCCGCTGCGCGGCCTCGGCGGCCTCGCCGACGAACCTGGCGATGTTCTCCTGGAGGCGCTCGCGGTCGGCGGCGTTCTGGGCCTCTTCGAGCTCCCGCTCCAGGCGCTCGCACTCGGCCAGGGCCTCGTCGCGCGACCGCAAGGCCTCGGCGAGTTCTTGGCGCACCCGGCCGAGTTCGGCCTCCATCTTCTTGAGGTCGTTCAGCAGGACGACCTCGTGCTTGCGGCGCAGCTCGATCTCCTTGCCGAGCTCGCCGCTGTGGCGGGCGTTGTTCTCGGCGATCTCCCGCAGCTCGCCCCGTACCTGTTCGAGCTGGTGTTCCCGGTCCGCAACACCCTGTCGGTACTGCCGGACCTCTTCCTCGAGTTCCTCCAGCCGGGCCTGGGCGTTGTTGCGGTCGTCGGCGGCGAGCTGCTCCTCGTACTGGGCGGGGTGGGTGGCTCGCAGGACGTTGCGCTGCAGGGCGGTCAGCTCGGTGAGCCGCAGGGCGAAGCCCTGGTCCGCGCGGAGTACGGGCGGGTGCTGGCGCTCTCCCCAGCAGGTCAGCAGTGTGCCGAGGAACTGGCCGTCGGGGACCCGCTCGCCCGACAGGGCGCGCGAGACCACGCTCTTGGCGATGTAGACGTGCCCGGCGTACTGGTTCAGGCTCATGCCCGTACCCCGCAGCAACCACCGCAGGGTCCGCGCCAGAGTGAGCGCGTCCCCCTTCAGGCTCGTAGGCAGCGGCCCCATCCGGCCGAAGGTGTCCACCTCCCCCAGCAGCCGGCCCTCCGCCTGATCGCCCCCGCCTTCGCGGAACGGTCCCTCTGACGTCACATCAACCCCCTGGCCCGGCGGGCCCTGTGCCCAATAGGTGTTGCCACCTGCGGGAACGACCGTCGTTCCCGTCGGGAACCCCCTGAACGTGGTGAACGCTGGTTACTGCCGCTCGACAAGGCAGCGGCACCCCACACCACGAGAGGAGGTGAATTCGCCACGTCCCAGAACCCGCCGGTCGACACCCCCGACAAGGAGGGCGACAACGCCCCCGCCAACGGGGGCGGCCCCAGCCGCGCCACTCTGGTCCTGCAGATCGCCCTGCAGGTACTGATGGTGATCAACACGATCATCGGCGCCACGGGCGGCGGGTCCGGCTGCTGACACAGCCGAACCCGCCCGGTCCCAACGGACCATTCCCGGGGCCCCGTGACCAAGCGCCAGCACGGCACGGGGCCCCACCCCCATCATCCGCCCCCGCCCCCACTGAAACAGCCCCCTGGGGATGACCGCGGAGCGGGTGCCGGCGGTGCCGGTCGAGCACGTCCGACTCGACGGCGACGGCCTGGTCCGCGTGGCGGGCGCTCAGCCGGTGATCTCGGTCTTGGTTCGGGCGAACATGGCGGGTACGGATCCGCAGGGTGGCCCTCCGTCGGCAGATCAGTAAGGTGGCGCGGGGCCCTGCCAGAAGCGGAGTTGGAACCTCTCGCGGGTCTGGCGAAGATTCTTGGAACTCTCCTCTCGTAGCGGACACGGAATGTGTGTGGAGTCTTTCTTGCCCCATCAGCAGACCCCGGCCGGTGACCGCCGCGCTTTCGCCGCGCTCTTCGACGAACATGCCCGGACGGTGTTCGCGCACGCGGTCAGAGCAAGCGGGGATCGAGATCTGGCCGACGACATGGTGTCGCTGACGTTCCTGGAGGCCTGGCGACTGCGTGACAAGCTGCGCGGAGAGGTCGTCAGCCCGCGGGCGTGGCTTCTTGGGATTGCGACCAACGTGATGCGCAACACCGCGCGGACAGCTCGTCGGCACCGTGCGGCGATGTCCCGGCTGCCTCCCCGCGAGCCGATACCCGACTTCGCCGACGAGGTGGTGGGCCGGATCACCGACGCCGACACGGCGGCAGCAGCGGTGCAGGCACTCGGCCAGCTGCGCCGCGGCGAGCGCGAAGTGTTCATGCTCGTGGTCTGGTCGGGCCTCGGCTACGCGGAAGCCGCTCAGGCGCTCGGTATCCCCGTCGGCACGGTGCGCTCCCGGCTCTCGCGTGCCCGGGACAGGATCCGCAAGATCGTTTCTGCGGAACGTTCACCTGGTCGAAAAAGGTCGGAACCGCAGTCCGTCCGCGGACACCACCCTCATGTCAGCCATCTCTCCGCGGAAAGTCATCAAGGGAGGCAGCCGTGACTACCGGATCCGGAGACCGCCATGCGCGGGACGAACACAGCGAGCGCCGCGAACTTGCGCGCCTGTTGCCGCCCCCGACCCACCCGGACATGGAGCCCGACCGCCAGCGCACGAGCAAGGAGTTCCTGTTGAACGAGATCGACCGGCACCACCGGCCCTCCGCCGTGACTCCCCGACGCTGGGGCCGGCTCGCCCTGGTGACCGCAGTGGCCGCCGTCGCCGGCATCACCGTGGTGATTGCCACGCAGGGCGGCAGCGTGCCCGTAGAGAAGGCCCCGCCGGCCACCGCGGCGTCGGTGCAACTCCTGGACCGGGTGGCGCAGGCTGCCTTCACCCAGCCACAGGCACAGGCCCGGGACACCCAGTACAGCTACGTCAAGACGGTCGGGCACAGCACCTCGCTCAGCGAGGGCAGCGGCGGCACGATGCAGCGCGACACCACCACCGAGAACATGGAGGAGTGGATCGCGGTGGACGGCCTGCGGCCCGGTCTCCAGCGCGGGACCGGTGGCGACAAGGAGATCCCGGCGCCCAGCGGTGGTGCGCTCAATTCGCCGACCTACAAGCTCCTGGCCGGTCTGCCGACCGACCCCGAGGCCCTGCTGAAGCGCATCTACGCCGACGCCAACCTGAACCACGGCGCTGGCACCGATTCCACGACCGGCCCCGACCAGGAGGCGTTCGTGACCATCGGAGACCTGCTGCGCTCCTCGGTTGCACCCCCGCAGGTCAGCGCCGCTCTGTACCGGGCCGCCGGTCACATCCCCGGGGTGATGACCGTCGACGACGCGGTCGACGCGGCAGGACGCCACGGTGTGGCTGTCGCCCGGGTGCACGGCGGCGAGCGGGATGAGTGGATCTTCGACCAGCAGAGCCTGCGCCTGCTTGGTGAGCGCACCGTCCTGCTGAAGGACGGGCCCTGGGGCAAGGCGGGCGACGAGGTGACCTCGATCGCCGTCGTCGCGCGTGGCATCGTGGACGCTCCCGGGCAGACACCCTCCACAAAATCAAACGCTTGATCGAAATCAGCCGATGGCTGACCGGTTTGCATCGGAACCATTGTATGGGCGCGCAATCCCCAGTTGGGTCGTGCCAGCACAGTTCTGACAGACCAACAGGGGGGAAGTCACCGTGCGTCCACTTCGCGCACTCTTCGCCGTCGCCGGGGCCACCGGCGCGCTCGTCCTTGCCACGCCGACGGCCATGGCCGCGCCCGTGCCGGCCGCGTCCGCGGTACCGGGCGTCCAGCAGTCCTTCGACTCGCCCGGCCCGGTGCCGTCCAAGCCGGTGATCGCCACCTACAAGGGCAAGGAGATCGACCTGTCCAAGGGCTGGGCCGGTGCGCGCGTGTGCACCGAGGTGCCGGGGGGCGCCGTCTACTGCAGCGACAGCCTGGCCGAGGCCGACACGGCCCTGCAGACGATCGCCCCGGCAATGGCCGAGGTCGCGAAGAAGGCCCCGGCCGTCCGGGCCAACGGGGTCGTTTCACCGCACCTGATCACCGACTGCACCTACGGCTGGGCGTGCCTCTTCGAGCACAGCGACTACTCCGGCCGCATGCTGCGCTGGTCTGACGCGGGTACCAAGAACCTCAGCGACTGGTCGTTCCGCGACCAGGCCAGCTCGGCCTGCGTCAACCGGCGGTCCGGCGGCATGTCGGTCTACGACGACCGCAGCTTCCAGCCCGACCCGTCCCTCGCCTTGGGCAACGGAGGCTGCTATGACTTCACCACCATCGGCTACATCTACGGCGGCAACTGGAACGACAAGGTGGACTACGTCGAGCTGTAGTAACTGACCACCGGCAGCGTGTGGGGCACGCCTCTCAGAGGCG
>NZ_JBHWBW010000119.1:3258-18638 GCF_042735675.1 Kitasatospora sp. NPDC059571 | reverse complement strand
GAGTGTCGCTGTTCTCGCGGCGCGCGCGCGCGCCCCGCCCCCGCGCGCCCGGGGGCCTGGGGGCGGGGGTGGTCAGCCGATCAGCCACTGCTCCTCGGCGACGGCGCCGACCTCGGTGCAGGCGTCGGTGAGGACGTCGAGGACCCGCAGCGGGTCCGGCAGCGGCTGCTCGGGGCCGCGCAACCAGCGCACCTGGGAGCCGTCGAGCAGCGCGGCGGGCGGCAGCAGCGTGTAGGAGCCGCGGCAGTGCCAGCGCAGGCCGGGGTGCTCGGACATGGTGTCGGGGGTGGAGTCCAGCGCGCTCGTCCACCACTCGTCCTCGTCGGCCGGGGTGCCGCGGGTCGCGGTGAAGAAGAGGTAGCGGTCGTCGCCGACCGCGGCGACCGGGCCGCCGACCCCGCGCTCGTCCAGGCGCTCCAGGGCGAGCCGGCCGGCCTCGGCGGGCACGTCCAGGACGTCGTGGGTGCGACCGGTGGCGGTGACGAAGTTCGCCTGCGGGTCGCGGGAGAGCCAACGGGCCAGCTGCTCGGGCTCGGTGGTGGCCTGGGTCTGCCAGGCGAAGGAGACCGGGTGCTGCGCGGGCGCCGGACAGCCGACCCGGTCGCAGGAACATCGGTGGCCCGCCGGATGTGCGGCCGGTGCCAGCGGGAACCCGGCGCGCACCGCGCCGAGCAGCAGATCAAGCCGGACCGCTGCATCCCCGCCCGTGACCGGGCCGTCCTGCTGCTGCTCCCGCCGCCACCAGGTCGTCCACCTGCTGCTGGCTCCCATCGGGCCCCTTCCGCTCTGCCGTGATCCGCCGTGCCTGGTACGGCACGGCGACGACGCAACATCCGACGCAACGCCCGGCGCGGCCCGCTGCTTCCCGGGATGGCCGAGTGTCGAGTCTGCCGTGGGCCGGTACCGGGGTCTCCGGACGGCCGACGCCCGGGGTCACGGTACGGAGTTCGAGAGTTGCGGCTCGGCGGCGGGACGCGCATGCGCGCGCCCGGACCGGCCCGTACGGGGCCCGCGGACCCGGGTGGAACCCGGGGGCGTACAGAGCAGGATAAGGGTGCGGAGGGCCCCCGAATGACCGGGGGCGGTGCTGCGCCGGTCACACCTGCTCCACACCGCCTCTGCCGGACCTGCACCGCAGGTGCCGGACCTGCACCGGGACGGAGCGGGCCGGCACCCCGGGGGAAAGGGGCCGGCTCCGCGTACGCTGGGGGGCGTGAAGAGCGCGGAGACCGAATTCGTCGGCGGGCCCCTGGACGGCAGGGTGCTGCCGATCCTGCTGAGCCTGTTCCACAACGTGCCGAAGGTCTACCGCGTCCCGGTGCCCGCGCACGGCGACAACCCGGCGCTCACCCTGGTCTACCGGCGGGCCAAGGAGTACGACGCCAAGGGCCGCTGGCGCTGGCGCTACGAGCACGACGCCGGGGCCTGACCGGCCCCGGCGCCGCACCCGCGCGGGCCCTGCCCGGGCCCGGGAGCCGTACTCACACCTGCTCGTCGGCCAGGATCAGGTAGAGCTTGCGCTTCGCCTCGTTGAGGACGGCGAGGCCCTTGGCCCGCTGCTCCTCGGTGCCGGTCGTCATCACCTGGCGGATGGCGTGGTCGACGGCGCCCAGCGCCGCGCCCACCTCCTGGACGGCCTCCCAGTCGACGCCGCGGCCGGCCTCCTCCCACGGGGAGTCCGGGCCGTTCTCGGCCTCGGCCCGGCCGGTCCCGGTGAGCTCGAACAGCTTCTTGCCGCCAGTCTCCTGAGCGGCGATCAGGCCCTCCTCCTCCAGCAGCTGGAGGGTCGGGTAGACCGACCCCGGACTGGGCCGCCAGGCGCCGCCCGTCCGCTCGCCGATCTCGGTGATCATCTCGTAGCCGTGCATCGGCCGCTCCCTGAGCAGCGCGAGCAGCGAGGCCCGGACGTCGCCGCGCCTGGCCCGGCCGCCGCGGCGGGGACCTCCCCAGCCGCGCCCGCCCCGACCGCCGTGGCCGTGGCCCGGGCCGCCGAAGCCGTGCCCGAACGGGCCCATCGGCCGCGGCGGCATCCCGGGGCCGCCGGGGCCGCCGAAGGGCCCGAACGCCGGCCGCTCCCCGTAGGGCTCGAAACCCTCACCGGGCACCGGACCGCGCCGACCCTCTCCTCGGAATCGCTTTCCTGCGCGCATCGTGCGCACCACCTTCCGTCTGGGACGCTCCTCTCTCGAAGCATCTCGATAGCTCGACGATATATCGGTGACTGTCGCTCGTCAACGGTGAACGACAGCCCGCGACGCCCGGACGCAATCCGCCGCCGCGCCGCCCGCGCCCACTACGGTGGCCGCATGGCCGCTGAACGAGACCTCGCCACGCTGCTCGCCGGACTGCACCCGGTCCTCAATCCGGGGCGGTACGTGTACTGCACCCTCCCCGGGAAGGTCCCCGCCGGGCTGCGACCGGTGGTGACGGTCGCCGAGGCGGAGGGCGTCACCTTCGTGGTGGCGCAGGAGGAGGCCGACTCGCTCGGGCTGCCCTACGCGTACGTGGCGGCCTGGATCACCCTCCAGGTGCACTCGGCGCTGGAGGCGGTCGGCCTGACCGCCGCGGTCGCGACCGCCCTCGCCGGACACGGCATCAGCTGCAACGTGGTGGCGGGCTTCCACCACGACCACCTGTTCGTCGGCGCGGACGACGCCGACCGCGCGATGGCGGCCCTGCGCGAGCTGTCCGCCGGACGGGGCTGACCCGCCCGCCCGCCGCCGCGGCCGGCCCGGCGAGGCCCTCTGGTCGGGCCGCCCGGCGCCGGGCGAGAATCCGGGAGGGACGCACGACCCGCACCAGCCCGTTCGACCGGCAGCGGAGGGACGCACCGTGACCACCACCACGCCCTGGACGTCGACCACGGCGGCCGCCCTCACCGCGGCCCTGGACAGCGCGGTGCACGAACGCGGCGTACCGGGCGGGGTGTTCGTGCTCGGCGAGACGGCCGCCGGAGGCCGGGCCGCCCGCACCGTCCGCGCCTGCGGAGTGGTCGCACCCGAGTGCGGCCCGGCCGCACCCGACGAACACACCCGCTACGACCTGGCCTCGCTCACCAAGATCACGGCAACCTGGGCCCTCACCGGGCGGGCGGTGGCCGCCGGACTGCTCGACCTGGACGAACCGCTGCGCGAGCGCTTCCCCGGCCTCCCCGCCCCCGGCGGGCTGCTGACCGTCCGCCGGCTGATGAGCCACACCTCCGGCATGCAGCCGGAGACCAGGCTCGACCGCTACCTGCTGGCCGACCGCCCGCTCGCCGAACTCCTCTGCGCCGCACCGCTGTTCTCCGAGCCGGGCAGCGAACACCGCTACATCGACCGCGGGTTCGTCCTGCTCGGCCTGCTGCTCACCGCCGCGTACGGCCGCCCGCTGCAGGCCTCCGCCGATCTGCTCTGGGACGAACTCGGGATGCACGAGACCGAGTTCGGGCCGCTCCGGCGCTCTCCGCAGGTCGCCCCGACCGAACAGCGGCTGCGCGGGGCGCCGCGCACCTGGGGGGTGCCGCACGACCCCAACTCGGCGCTGCTGGGCGGGGTGGCCGGTCATGCCGGGGTGTTCTCCACCGCGCACGACCTCGCGACCTTCGCCGAGCACCTGCTGGCCGGCGACCCGTGGCTGGCCCGGAGCCTGCGCCCGCAGGCCGCCATCGAACCGGGCCGCAGCCGCGGGCTCGCCTGGATCCTCACCGACGGCGGCGTCGCGTACCACCACGGGTACACCGGCACCAGCCTCTACCTCGCACCGGCGGCCGGCCGCTACCTGGTCCTGCTGACCAACGCGGTGTACCACGGCTTCAGCGCCGCCCGGCTGACACCGCTGCGCGACCTCGCCGTCACCCTGCTCGAACAGCCCTGACGGGGGCCTCCCGACCACTGCTCCCCGACGGCGGCCTCCGGGCACGCGGACGGGGCCCCGCCGGAGCGGGGCCCCGCGGCGTGCGGCTCAGCCGCAGTACACCGTGCCGGCGTGCGCCGGGTCGAGCGCGTTGGTGACGTAGTGCAGCGCCGTCGGGTCGAAGGCGATCAGCACGTGCTCGGCCAGGTCGATCGGGCAGCGGTCCTGGATCACCACGTTGGTGACGTTCGAGCCGGACAGCGCCTGGGTGCGGTAGGGCGTCACGACCTCGTCGAAGGCGGTCATGATCACCGTGTACTGGATGCCCGGCACCGCGTCCGGGACGGAGGCGAGCTTCTGGTTGAAGGCCGAGCCGACCACCTGGTCCCGGCAGGCCGGGCAGGCGGTGTAGACGAGGTCGGCGACCCCCGGCAGGTACGGGGCGAGGTTGGCGATGCCGTCCAGGGTGGTGCCGTGGTTGGACGGGGCGAGGCCGATCACCTTGCCGACCTTGCCGGCGCCGCCGAGGAACTTCACGTAGTAGTTGGGCAGCATGCCGCCCTGCGAGTGGCCGACCAGGTCGACCTTGGCGGCGCCGGTCGCGGTGCGCACCAGGTCGACGAACCGGGCGAGTTGGGCCGCCGAGTCGGCCGCCGGGCCGAGCCCGCCGATCGGCAGGATCAGGCCGCTGCCGGAGGAGGTGACGCCGGGCACGGTGCCGTAGTCGAGCGCGAAGACGCAGTAGCCCAGGCTCTTCAGGAGCGGCGAGAGGACCAGCCAGTTCTCGTAGCGGTTGGCGAAGGTGCCGTGGACCAGGACGACCGGGTCGGGGTGGGCGGCCGTCGGGCGGCAGCTCCAGTCGTTGGCGCCGGGCGGGGAGGCGACCGAGTCGCCGTCAGGTGCGGCCGCGCTCACGGCAGCGGGGTCGGCGGCATGTGCGGGGGTACTGCCGCCGGCGAGCAGGGCGGCCGCGAGGAGCGCGGCGCCGAGGGCTCCGAGCAGCCGGTGGAGCGGGAGTCTTGCGGAGAAGCGGAGAAGTGGGGTTCTCACTGTTGCCTCCACACCAGAATTTTGTTACCAACAGGTAACCGGGGCTCCCATGATGCGGGCGCCGCGCCGGGCCGGCCCTTGGGCGTCCTCCAGACCTGGACGGTGTTTTCTGTGAGCCATCACAACGGCCCGGAACCCCGGCCGACCTGGCACATCCCGGTGATCGGCGGCACCCCCGCCGACCAACTCCTGCTGGCCGGCGTCCCGGCCCTGGTCGACGCCGTCCTGGCCGCGCTCCTCGAACGGGTGCCGACCTACCGCCGGCTGCCCCGGGAACAGCTCACCGGAGAGCTCACCCGGATCACCGAGGGCCGGATCCGCTCCTTCGCCCAAGCCGTCCGCACCGGGGAGCCCGTCCCCGCCGCCGAGTTCGACGCCGTCCGGGACGCCGCCGCCCGCCGCGCCGAGGAGGGCCTCCCGCTGGACGCCGTCCTGCTCGCCCACCACCTCGGCCTCCAGATCTGCTGGGACCGGGTCGCCGCCCGGGCCCAGGAGGGCGACACCGCCGACCTGGTGACCCTCAACCGGCTGCTCCTCGACCACCTGCGGCAGGTCACCGCCGCGGCCGGCGCCGGCTACTTCGAGGAGCGCCGAACGATGGCCGACGAACGCCACGCCGCCCGGCACGCCCTGCTCACCGCCCTGCTCGACGGCGGCGCCGCCGAGGAGGCCGCCACCCGCGCGGGGCTGCGGCTGCCGCCCGGCTACGCCGTGCTCGTGCTGTCCGTCGGCGACCACCCCGACGAGCGGGCCGAGGGCGTCGACCCCGCCGTCGCCGGGCACCGCAAGCTCCGCCGGCTGCGCAGCGAACTCGACCACCGCACCCGGCAGTCCGCGCTCTCGCTGCTCTCCGCGGCGGGCGGGCCGGTGCTCGTCCCGCTGGAGCACGGGCCGGGCGAGATCCCGACCGCCGCCTGGGAGCGGCTCGCCGACCTGGTCGCCCGCACCGCGCAGGCGGCCGGGGTGCCGGTGCTCGCCGGAGCGGTCGCCGCAACGCCGGCGGGCGTCCCCGCCGCCGCCGAGCTGGCCCGCGAAATCCTCGACGTGGCAAGAGCCTTCGGCAGACCGGCGGGCCTGCACCGGCTGGACGACGTGCTGCTGGAGTACCAGCTCACCAGACCCGGCCACGCCCGGCGCCGACTCGCCGCCCTGATCGAACCGCTGCAGCCCGGCGGCGAACTCCTCACCACCCTGCGCACCCACCTGGCCGGCGGCCTCAACCGCCGCCACACCGCGCGCACCCTCCACCTGCACCCCAACACCGTGGACTACCGGCTGCGCCGGATCGCCGCCCTCACCGGCCTCGACCCCGCCCGCCCGGCCGACCTGCTCCGGATCACCGCCGCGATCGCCGCCCACGACGCGGAGCGGGCCTGACCAGCGGCCGCGGGCACCGGCCGCCCGGTGCCGCCGTCAGCTCCCCGCGCCCGTCGACGCGCCGTCACCGGAGCCCGTGTCACCGAAGGCCGCGTCGAGGCGGTCGAACGCGGCGCGGGCCGCGGCGGCGACCGCACGGCGGACGTCCTCGGGCGGATCCCCGGCCACCACCCGGCGCCGGATCTCGGCGAGCAGGGCGCGGTGGGCGCCGGCCAGCGCCCCGGCGAGTGCCCGCGGATACGCACCGTCCGGGCCGGCGGCGGCCTCGGCGGCGAGCTCCGCGGCGAGTGCGGCCTCGGCGGCCTCGCCGATCTCCAGGGCCCGGGCGCGCAGGGCGGCGCTGCCGGCCACCACCGACCAGAACACCCGCGCCTCGGCGCCGAGTCCGAGGGTGGGCTCGCCCCGCTCCAGGGCGGCGACCAGGTCCGCGCCGATGGCCCGGGCGGCGGAGGTCCCGGCGGGCCGGGTGCGCACGACGCGGGCGAGGTGGCCGGTGACCTCGTCCTGCCGGTCGAAGAAGAGGTCCTCCTTGGCCGGGAAGTAGTTGAAGACGGTGTTGACCGCGACGCCCGCGGCCCGTGCCACCTCGGCCACGGTGACCCGGTCGAATCCGTGCTCGGCGAACAGACCCGTGGCGATGTCGGCGATCGCCGTCCGGGTCTGCTGCTTCTTGAGTTCGCGGAGTCCCATGCGGCGATCCTAGCCGGGAATCATGGATGAACTGCAAACTTGCGTTGACACCAAAATTCTCGGCTAGGCTGCCCGCCATGACCTTCGACCTCGGCATCTACCCCGGCGGCCTGCTCGGCAGCGACACCGGCCTGGTCCACCCCCGGCTCCCGGACGACCCGGCCCGGATCACCGCGGCACTGCGCGAACTCCAGGGCCCCGCACCGGGTCTGCTCGTCCGCGCCTACCTCCCGTTCACCGGGCCGGACGCCGGATCGGGGCCCGCCACCCCGGCCGAACCCGACCGGCTGCTCGGCGGAGGCCGCCGACTCGACCTCGTACTGCCCTTCCGCGCCGCCACCGGATGCCTCGAAGGCTGGCCCGACTTCGTCCGCACCGCCGTCCGCAGCTACGGGCCGGCCCTGGCGCACGTGCAGATCTGCGAGGAGCCGAACCTCGACCTGCCGCCGGTGGACGGCAGCATCCCGAACGTGCGGGCGGCGCTGACGGCCGGAGTCGTCGCCGCCAAGGAGGAGATCCGCGCGCAGGGTCTGGACGCCCGGGTCGGGTTCAACGCCGTGCCGTCCTTCGACCCGGCCGACGACTTCTGGCCGGACCTCGGCGCCCGCGCGGACGCGGCGTTCCACGACGCCCTGGACTGGGTCGGCCTGGACTTCTTCCCGGACGTCTTCCGCCCGGTCGACCCCGCGGACCTCTCCGGCGCGGTCGAGGCCGTCCTGCGGCACTTCCGCCGCACCTCCCTGCCGCAGGCGGGCATCGGCGCCGGGATGCCGGTGCGGATCTGCGAGAACGGCTGGCCCACCGGGCCGGAGCGCACCGAACGGCGGCAGGCCGAGGTGGTCGAGGAGGTCGTCCGCACCGCCCACCGGCTCCGCGGCGACCTGCACCTCACCGGGTACACGCTGTTCTCGCTGCGCGACGCGGACAGCACCGGCACCGGGCTGTTCGACCGCTTCGGCCTCCTCCGGGACGACTACTCCCCCAAGCCGGCGTTCGACACCTACCGCCGCCTCATCGCCGAACTCGGCACCTGACGGCGGCCGTCCGAGCTCACACCTCTGCGGTGACGTCGGACTCCCAGCGCAGCAGGTCGCCCGGCTGGCAGCCGAGCGCCTCGCAGAGCGCGGCCAGCGTCGCGAAGCGAACGGCCTTGGCGCGACCGTTCTTGAGCACCGCGAGGTTGGCGGGGGTGATCCCGACGCGGTCCGCGAGGTCCCCCACGGACATCTTCCGCCGGGCCAGCATCACGTCGATGTCGACGACGATGGGCATCAGATCACCTCGTCCAACTCGGCCTTCAGCTGCGTCGCCTCGACGTCGCGTGCAACGGCCTGGGCGAGCAGCATCCGCAGCACGAGCACGATGAGCGCGACCCCCAGGATGGCCAGGCCGATGCCGCCCATGATGAGGGAGACACCCGGATCGTCCCGCTGGCCCGGCGCATTGACGGCGGTGACCGTGAACCACAGGAGGGAGATCGCCACGATCGCACCGATCACGCCGTCCACGTACCGGAAGGCCGCGTGCGAGAACACCGTCCCCCGCCGCACCATCGCCACCAGCCGCCAGACGCAGCCCAGGGCGGCCTGGACCGACACCAGGCCCAGGATCGTGATCACACGAAACGCCGTCAGGGGCAGCGTCCCGCCCTCCTGGTCCTTCCCGCTGACCAACGTCCACACCATCAGCACCTGCACGAGCACGGTGCCGGTGAACACCACCGCGAGCACGGCGCGCAGCGCCCCCACTGTCAGCTTTCCCACTACCCATCCCTCCATCGAATCACGATGGGAATCTATCGATTCTCGATAGGCGCGGCAAGCGCTGGAGGACCGCCGGCACCCAGCACGGCGCACAATCCCCTGTCCCAGCAGCCTCGGAGGCGGGCACGGAAAAGCCCCCCGCCCCGCGAACGAACGCAGGTCAGAGGGCTTCCCTCGACGTGGCCGGCGGACGAATCGGCCTGTACGCCGGGCGAGGTCTCTTCGCTGGGCGCGACCTGCGAAAACGTCCTCCGAAGGGCTTAGACCGCCACCTCACTCGACCTCTTCCTCGTCGTCCACCTCCACGCCGGCCGGGATCTCCACTTCGGAGATCTCATCGAAGAACACCGCCTCGAGGGCGGCCCGGTCGCGGGCCGCTGCCCCCTTCACCTGGTGGTGGTAGGTGCCCTTCAGTTCCTCGGTCGACGCGTGACCCATGTAGAGCTGCACCGTGGACTCCGGCACACCCTGATCGAGGGCGTGAGAGGCGAAGGTGTGGCGGAGGTCGTGGAAGCGGAAGTCCTCGGGAAGGCCGGCCCTCTTCAGCGCGTGCTTGAACGTCTTGTAGAAGGCGTCCCGCCGGAAGAGGTTCCCCCGGGATGACCGGAAGAGGACGCGGTGACCGTCCGGCGTGGCCAACACGCCCTGAGTATCGAGGTGCAGCAGCAGGGCCTTGTGCGCGAAGGCCGGCAGAGGAACCTCTCGCATGTGCGAGGTCTCGCTCTTGTTGTACTCGACCAGCCGAGCTTGCGACTTCACCTTGATGACCTGGCGGCGCACGACGAGCACGCCGGTCTCGAAGTCGATGACGTCCTCGCACAGGCCCAGGGCCTCACCAGAACGCAGGCCGCAGCCGACTCCGACCATGATCAGGGCCCGGGAGTGCACAGGCATGGCCTGATGCAGAGCCCACACCTGCCCTCGTGTCGCCGGGACGACCCGCTTCTTCTTCACCTCGGGGAGGTCGATGTCCACGCACGGCGAGCGGGGCAGTACACGCTTTCGGACGGCGCTGTTGATGCAGGCCCGGAACGTCTTGTAGATCAGGTGCACCGTGCGGGGCGCCAACCCCTTCGCCTCCAGCTCGTTGACCCACGCCTGCACGTGAGGCGGCTCGATCCGGTGCAGGAGCATGCCGCCGAGGGCCGGCTGGATGTGCTTCCGGAGGTTGATCTCGTACGAGCCCTGGGTTCCCGGCCTCCGCTCCTTCGAAGTGATCCATTGCTGAGACCACTCCAGGAAGGTCGTCCGGACGTGTCCCGGGCGGACGGCAACCCCCGCCGACTTGGCTTCGAGCACACGGCGCTCGTACGCCGCCTCTTCAGTGGGGCCCACAGGTCACTCCTTCGTTCACCTAGTGGCTCTAACGACCGACAGCCCCCGAGGTGGTCAGAACCACTGTTAGAGGCGAAGCCCGAGGGGCTTCTCATCGCCACACGACACCGAGAAACAGGCCGAAATAGGCTCGATCGGGCGGGAGTGCGAACGCCCTCCGGCGGGCATGCGAAAGGCCCCCTGACCTGCATATTCGCAGGCCAGGGGGCCTTCCTCGGTCAGGCGACGGACGAGCGCGACCTATACGCCGGGTTCTGTCTCCCGGGTTGCTTGCGCGGCCCGGGGAGGCGGCCATCCATCTAGGGCTGCCGTTGCCGACAGCCTCGTGCGGTCCACCCGCGGACTCGGGCGAGCAGCCCTCGGACATCCGCGCACGGCGCCCCGAGGGGCACCGATCTTGACCTTGCTCCAGGTGGGGTTTACCGAGCCGGCCGAGTCACCTCGGTCGCTGGTGGTCTCTTACACCACCGTTTCACCCTTACCCTCCGCCGAAGCGGTGGGCGGTCTGCTTTCTGTGGCACTGTCCCGCGGGTCACCCCGGGT
This sequence comes from Kitasatospora sp. NPDC059571, assembly GCF_042735675.1. NCBI lineage: Bacteria > Bacillati > Actinomycetota > Actinomycetes > Kitasatosporales > Streptomycetaceae > Kitasatospora > Kitasatospora sp. NPDC059571. The sequence goes on along the minus strand of NZ_JBHWBW010000119.1, from coordinate 8,046 downwards.
GGGCGTTACCCACCACCCTGCTCTGTGGAGCCCGGACGTTCCTCGGCGAGCCCCGTGAGGGACCCGTCGCGACCGCCCGGCCGGCTCGTCCGCCGTAGTGGTCATCGTAGCCGCTCGGCGGCCGCCCCCGGGACACCGGTCCCGACCGGGCCGCCGACCGCGTCGGCCGTCCGCGCCGCCGTCCGCAGCGCCCACGGCGTGGTGGTGACCAGCCCGAGCACCAGGACGGTCAGGCCCAGCCCGGTCACGATCCACCAGCCTGCATGGCTCGCCGCCGGGAACGCCTCGGCGAACGGCCCGGCCACGGCCGCGGTCACCACCGTGCCGATCACCGCCACGCCGAGCGACTGCCCGATCTGCCGGCTGGTCGAGGCGACCGCCGCGGCCACCCCCGCCTGGGACAGCGGCATCCCGGACACCGCGGAGTTGGTGATCGGCGCGTTCACCAGTCCGAAGCCGATCCCGAACAGCGTGTACGCGGCGAGCAGCAGCGACGCCGGCGAGTCGGCCGCGAGCCGGGTGAGCAGCAGCCCGCTGGCGGCCAGCGCGATCCCGGCGCAGACCAGCGGCAGCCGCGGCCCCTGCCGGCCGACGATCCGCCCGGACAGCGGCGCGAAGACGAGCATCGCCAGCGCCATCGGCAGGGTCCAGAGCCCGGCCCGGAACGGGCTGTAGTGGCGGACGTCCTGGAGGTAGAGGGCGTTGAGGAAGAGGAAGCCGCTGAGCGCGGCGAAGGCGCAGACCGCGGTGACGGTGGCGCCGGCGAACGGCACGCTGCGGAAGAACCGCGGGTCGATCAGCGGCTCGGCGACCCTCAGCTCCCAGAACGGCAGCAGCGCCAGTGCGGTCAGCGCGACCGCGGCGAGCGAGACGATCAGCGGGGACGTCCAGCCGTTGGCCGGGCCCTCGATGATGGCCGCGGTGCCGCAGCCGAGCAGCAGCAGCATCAGCAGCTGCCCGACCGGGTCCAGTCGGCGGGCCCGCGGGGCGCGGGACTCGGGCACGTACCGCAGGGTGAGGGCGAACGCGGCCAGGCCGACCGGGACGTTGATCAGGAAGATCCACGGCCAGCCGGCGCCGTCCACCAGCAGGCCGCCGATCAGCGGGCCGAGCGCCATCGAGATGCCGACCACCCCGCCCCAGACGCCGATCGCCTGGGCGCGCTCGCGCCGGTCGGTGAAGGTGTTGGTGATGATCGACATCGCCACCGGGTTGAGCATCGACCCGCCGACGGCCTGCACCACCCGGAAGCCGATCAGCCAGCCGAGGCCGGGGGCGAGGCTGCACAGCAGGGAGCCGAGCACGAAGACCAGCAGGCCGGTGAGGAAGACCCGGCGCCGGCCGATCCGGTCGGCGACCGAGCCGGAGAGGATCAGCAGCGCGGCGAGCACCAGGGTGTAGGCGTCGATGATCCACTGCAGTCCGGAGGCCGGGGCGTTCAGGTCGTGCTGGATGGACGGCAGCGCGATGTTCACCACCGTGTTGTCCAGCCCGACGATGAACAGGCTGAGGCAGCAGATGGCGAGGATCAGCAGCCGCCGTCGGCGGCCCTCCGGACTGGACTCCGCGCTCACGGACCGATCATCACACTCGGGGCCTGGCGCTGGCGATGCGGGTCGGATCGTGGACATCCGGGCGGCTCACAGGGGTCGGGGGCGGACGGAGGGTCGGTGCGCCGGGAAGGGCGGCACGGACGGGCATTCTCGAAGGGGCGGTGGCCGGGCGGACAGCGTCCCGGCGGCGGCTGGAGCCGGGCTCAGGCCGCGGCGAAGCGGACGGTGCGGGTCGCGGGGTCGGCCGTGGTCAGCCGGACCCGGATCCGCTCACCGAGCGGCAGCCCGCCGCCGGCCCGGCCCTCGCAGCGGGCGACCACCGCCGGCTCGGCCAGCTGCACGGTGCCGAGGGCCGGCCGCTTCTCGTCGACGTCGATCACCACCGCGTCGAAGTCCTCGCCCTCGCGCCCGCGCAGCAGCTCCGCCTCGACCAGGTCGACGCAGGCCCGTTCGACCTCGTGGGCCCGCCGGTCGCCGCGCTCCATCAGCGGCGGCAGGTCCAGCAGCCCGTCCCGCACCCAGGCCGGGACGTCGACGCCGCCCGCCACCGCCAGGCAGATCTCCTGGGCGTACCGGTCGACCAGCCGGCGCAGCGGCGCGGTGCAGTGCGCGTACGGGGCGGCGAGGGCCGCGTGCCCGGGGTCGGCGGGCGGCGGGACCTGCCGGGCGGTGTCGAAGGCGGCGTACCCGGCGCCGCGGAGCAGGCCGGTGCACTCGTTGAGGAAGGCGGTGTTGCGGGTGTCGGCCGTGTCGAGGCCGCGGATCAGCTGCGGGTAGGGGACGCCGGCCGGCCAGTCGACGCCGAGGGCGCGGGCCACCCGGCGGAGCCGGTCGTAGGCGGCCTCCGGTGCGGCGGGCAGGGTGCGCAGCACGCCGATGCCGGCGTCGAGCATGAGGTCGGCGGCGGCCATCCCGGTGAGCAGGGAGATCTGGGCGTTCCAGCCGTCGGCGGGGCGGCCGGCGCGGTAGGCGAGCCGGTAGCCGCCGTCGGCGGGTTCGACCTCCTGTTCCGGCACGGGCAGGCTGACGCCGCCGCGGGCGGCCTCCTGCTGTTCGCGCAGCCGGCCGATCTCGGCGAGCAGGGTGAGCTGTTCGTCGGCGCGGCCGGTGTCGAGGGCGTCCTGCACGCCGGCGTAGTCGAGCCGGCGGCGGGAGCGGACCTGGGCCCGCCGGACGTCGGCGAGCAGGACGGCGCCGTCCGCGTCGAGGTCGATCTGCCAGAGGACGGCGGGCCGCAGTTCGCCGGGCAGCAGGCTGGCCGCCCCCTCGGAGAGCCGGGCGGGGTGCAGCGGCACCCGCAGGTCGGGGAAGTACAGGGTCTGGATCCGGCGCCGGGCCTCGGTGTCGACGGCGCCGTCGGGGGCGACGAAGGCGGCGACGTCGGCGATGGCGTAGTGGACCCGGTAGCCGCCGTCGCGCCGGGCGAGGTGCATGGCCTGGTCGAGGTCGCGGGAGTCCGGCGGGTCGAGGGTGAACAGGTCGAGGTCGGTGGCGTCGAGGTCGGGCAGGCGGGGGACGGCGGCCGCGCGGTCCGCCTCGGCGAGCGCCTCGGCGGGCCAGTCGGAGCGGATCTCCAGGCGGGTGCGGAGCTCGTCCAGCTCGGTGTTGATCCGGGCGGTGTCGGCGGTGCGGACGCTCAGGTGTCGGCGCGGCATGGTCGCAGCGTAAGGCGCGGCGGGCCGGTCGGCGCCCCGGGCGGGCCGGGCGTCACCGGTGCGGGGGGTGTCCGGGCTGACGGGGTGTCATCGGCGTAGGGTGGCCGCGGGCTCCGGCCGGCCGGGCCGGACGACCGAGGGGGAGGCCATGACGGCAGCTGCGGGACGGCCTGCGGGCCCGGTGCGGGCGGTGGGGGCGGTGACGGCGGGGGCGCTGGCGGCGGTGGCCGGGCTCCATGCGGTGTGGTCGCGTTCACCGTGGCCGCTGGCGGATCGCGCGGACTTCGCGGACGCCGTGGTCGGGGTCGGGGTGGAGCGGGTGCCGACGCCGGAGATGTGTCTGGGGGTGGCGGGCGCGCTGGGCGCGGCGGCCGGTCTGGTCGGGGCGCGGGCCGGGGTGCTGCCGGCGGTCGGGCCCCGGGTGCTGCGGACGGCCGGTGCGGCCGGGGTGGCGGGGGTGCTGCTGGCCCGCGGGACGGTCGGCCCGGTGCTGTACGGCCGCGGGCGGATCGTGCGGACGGAGCGTTTCGTGCGGCTGGACCGGCGGTACTACGCGCCGTTCTGCCTGGTGCTGGGCGCGGGCGCGGCGGTGGTGGCGGCCGGCGGCCGGTAGCCCGGCGCGGGTGGTGCCGCGGCCTCGGTAGGGTGGCGGGGTCGTGCCACGGATTGTTGAAGGAGTGCCGCTGTGCTGGTCCTGTTGCCGCCGTCGGAGGGCAAGGCCGCGTCGGGGGACGGGGCGCCGGTCGACCTCGGGTCGCTGTCGCTGCCGGAGCTGGCCGCGGGGCGGCGGGCGGTGCTGGACGCCCTGGTGGGGCTCTGCCGCGGCGACGAGGAGCAGGCCGCCGAGGTGCTCGGCCTGTCGAGGGGCCTGCGCGGCGAGGTGGCCCGCAACGCCGGGCTGCCGGAGGCGGGCGCGCTGCCCGCCGGCGAGGTGTACACCGGCGTGCTGTTCGACAACCTGGGGCTGGCGAAGCTGGACGCCGCCGCGTACGCGCGCGCCGAGCGGTCGCTGCTGGTCTTCTCCGGGCTCTGGGGGGCGGTGCGGATCGGCGACCGGATCCCGCCGTACCGCTGCTCGATGGGCGTGAAGCTGCCGGGGATCGGCGCGCTCGGCACGTACTGGCGCACGCTGATGGACGCGGCGGTGCCGGCCGGGGACGGCCTGGTGCTGGACCTGCGCAGTTCGGCGTACGCGGCGGCGTGGAAGCCGGCCGGCGAGGTCGCGGCGCGGACGGCGACCGTGCGGGTGCTGCACGAGCGCGAGGTGGACGGGGTGCTGAAGCGGTCGGTGGTGAGCCACTTCAACAAGGCCACCAAGGGGCGGCTGGTCCGCGACCTGCTGAACGCCGCCGCCGAGCCGGCCGCGCCGGGCGAGCTGGTGGACGCGCTCACCGGGCTGGGCTACCGCGTCGAGGTGTCCGCCCGGGGCACCGCCAAGCGGGCCTGGCAGCTCGACGTGGTCGTCGACGAGATCCACTGACCCGGGCCGGGCCCGGCGGGGCGCGCCCCCCCGGGCGCCCCGCGCGCGCCGGGGGGGGAGGTTGGTGTGGGGGTGGGGGGCGGGGGGGCGCGTGGCGGGC
>NZ_JBHWBW010000119.1:0-3248 GCF_042735675.1 Kitasatospora sp. NPDC059571 | reverse complement strand
GGGTCGGCGAGGCCGTCTGACAGCCCGTGATTTGTACCGGGTCGGTACCAGAGGCGCGGCGCCCCCCCCCCGGGGCGGGCCCCCGCCCCGGTGCGCGCCGGTCAGCGCAGGTGGGACGTGTCGTTCAGGAGCCGGAGCGAGGCGTTGCCGTCGGCGTAGTACTGGACGGCGCAGAGCGAGGCGGCGGACAGCTCCATCCGGTAGACCGCGTCGGGCGGGGCGCCGAGCGCGAGCCGGACGAGCGTCTTGATCGGACTGACGTGCGAGACCACCAGGACGGTCTTCCCGGGGTAGCGGGCGAGGATCTTGTCGCGGGCGACGCCGGAGCGGTGGGTCAGCGTGGTGAACGACTCGCTGCTGCCGGTCGGCCGGGCCTTGGCGGAGCCGAGCCAGGCGTCGAGGTCCTCGGGGTACTGCTGCTGGACCTCGGCGAAGGTGAGGCCCTCCCAGGCGCCGAAGTCGAGCTCGCGCAGGCCGTCCTCGATCCGGACCTCCAGGCCGAGCCGCCGGGCGACCGCCTCGGCGGTCTGCCGGGTGCGCTGCATCGGCGAGCTGACCACGGCCTGGACGGTGCCGCGGGCGGCCAGCGCCTCGGCGGCGCGCTCGGCCTGCCAGCGGCCCTTCTCGGAGAGCTCGGGGTCGGTGCCGCCGCTGCCGGAGAAGCGCTTCTGCGGGGTGAGCGCGGTCTCGCCGTGCCGGAGCATGACGAGGGTGGTGGGGGTGCCGAGGTCGGCGGGGGCCGCCCAGCCGGCCTTGGGCGCGGCCGGGGCGGGCAGTTCCTCCTCGGCCGCCGGGGCGGCCGGGCGGGCCTTGGGCTCCCAGGCGCGGCCCGCCTTGCCGGCGTCCATCGCCTCGTTGGCGAGCCGGTCGGCGTCCTTGTTCCGCTCGCGCGGGATCCAGGTGTAGGCGACCTGGGCGCGCGGGAAGACGGTGCGCGCCTCGGCGGCGAGCGGCTGCATGTCGGGGTGCTTGATCTTCCAGCGCCCCGACATCTGCTCGACGACCAGCTTGGAGTCCATCCGGACGTCGACCGCGGCGTCCGGGTCGAGGTCGTGGGCGGCCCGCAGGCCGGCGATCAGTCCGCGGTACTCGGCCACGTTGTTGGTGGCGTGCCCGATGAACTCGGCGGCCTCGGCGATGATCATGCCGGTGTCGGCGTCCCGGACGACCGCGCCGTAGCCGGCCGGCCCCGGGTTGCCCCGGGAGCCGCCGTCGGCCTCGACGATGAACCTGCGGGCCACCTGGTCAGGCGCCCGACTCGGCGGTGCGCACCAGGATCCGGCCGCAGTTGTCGCAGCGCACGACGGCGTCGGCGGGCTCGGCCTTGATCGCGTTCAGGTCGGAGACCGCGAACTCCACCCGGCAGCCCTCGCAGCGGCGCTGGTTGAGGCGGGCCGCACCGACGCCGCCCTGCTGCTCGCGCAGCCGGGTGTAGAGCTTGAGCAGGTCGGCCGGGATGACCGCGGCGACGACCTCGCGGTCGCGGCGGACCTTGTCGGCGTCGGCGTCGATCTCCGCGTACGCGGCGTCCCGGCGGGCCTCGGCCTCCTTGAGGACGATCTCGGAGTGCTCCAGGCGGGCGCCGAGCTCGGTGACCCGGGTCTGCGCGGACTCCAGCCGCTCCATGACCTCGAGGACGACGTCCTCCAGGTCGGACTGGCGCTTGGCCAGCGAGCCGATCTCGTGCTGGAGGTTCTCCAGGTCCTTCGGGGAGGTGACCGAGCCGGAGTCCATCCGCTGCTGGTTGCGGGCGGCACGGGTGCGGACCTGCTCGACGTCCTGCTCGGCCTTGGCCTGCTCGCGGGTGGTGTCGGAGAGCTGGGCCTGGGCGGCGATCACCAGGTCCTTGAGCGCGGTGTGGTCGGCGCCGGCCGCCTCGATCTCGGCGAGCTCGGGCAGGGTGCGGCGCCGGTGGGCCAGCTGGTCCAGGCGGGAGTCGATGGCCTGCAGGTCGAGCAGGCGGATCTGGTCTGCGGGCGCGGCGTTCAAGCGGGGGGCTCCTGTGTGGATTCGTCAGGTCGGCGGGTGTCAGGCGGTGTACGGCATCGGGGCGTGCCCCGTCCACGGGTCGGTGACCAGGCGGGAGACGCGGGTCTCCAGCTGCCAGCCGCGCTTGCCGGCGGCCTCGGTCAGGGCCCGGTCGGCCAGGGTGAGCCAGGGCCACTCGGTGGCCCAGTGCGCGGCGTCGATGAGGGCGACGGCGGAGGCCTCGGCGGCCTCGGAGGCGGGGTGGTGCCGGAGGTCGGCGGTGAGGTAGGCGTCGACGCCGGCCGCGCGGGCGTCGGCGAGGAAGCCGTCCCCGGCGCCGCCGCAGACGGCGACCCTGCTGACCGTGGCGTCGAGGTCGCCGGCGACGCGGACGCCCGCGGCGGTGGGCGGCAGGCCGGCGGCGACCTGCGCGGCGAACGCGGAGAGCGGCATCGGCTCGGCCAGCATGCCGATCCGGCCGCTGCCGCGGCGGCCCGCGGGGTCGGTCGGGTCCGGGACGAGCGGGCCGGTGACGAGCAGGCCGACCGCCTCGGCGAGCGCGTCGGAGACGCCCGGGTCGGCGTGGTCGGCGTTGGTGTGGGCCACCTGGAGGGCGATGCCGTGCCGGATCAGGGTGTGCACCACCCGGCCCTTGACGGTGGACGCGGCCACGGTCGAGGTGCCGCGCAGGTACAGCGGGTGGTGGGTGACCACCAGATCGGCACCCCAGCCGACCGCCTCGTCGACCACCGCCTGCACCGGGTCGACGGCGAACAGCACCCGCGCGACCTCGTCGTCGGGATCCCCGCAGACCAGGCCCACGGCGTCCCAGGACTCCGCCCACTGCGGCGGGTACAGCTCTTCGAGCACGGCGATCACGTCGGACAGTTTCGGCACCTGTCGAGACTACCGCGCCCGGCACCCCGGGCCGTCCGCTCCGGCCGCGGGCGGCACCGCACAGGTGCGCGTCAACCGGCCCGCAGCGCCCGCCGGTCCGCCGGGGCCGGGCCGGGCCGCCCGCCGACCCGGCGGCACGCGCCCACAGGGGGGCGCGCGAAAGCATGCGAAACACCGGTTTGATCACCCTTACGAGTGAAGTGACCCGAGCTGCGTTGAGCCCCATTCACCTCGCAAGTAACTTCATTCCCGCGAACGAGAGTTGCCCAGGCCGTGGGGGGTCGGAGGGCACCGCGCGGACGCCCGGGCCGACGGCGGAGGGAGCCCGGGCCGAGCGGTGCCCGGGGCGCCGCTCGCTCTCTACCGGGGACGTCAGGGGCGGG
>NZ_JBHWBW010000118.1:9642-18883 GCF_042735675.1 Kitasatospora sp. NPDC059571 | reverse complement strand
CCGGGCGGCGGCGCGGGCGGGGCGGGTGGGCGGGGGGCGGGGGGGTGTCGCCACCTCGGGGGGTGATGTGGTGTGATTTGCGGCTGATGTTCTTCACCACCCCGGGGGCGGCCGCGGCGGCGGGCGCGCACGGCGGGTTGTAGACGGTGTGGTACTCGACCGTCGGGTCGGAGAACTTGCCGACCATGATGCCGTTGCCGGCGATGTCGGAGAGGTAGTTGCCGATCGCGCTGCTGTTGTGGACGCCGTGCGAGAAGTCGAGCGCGGTGGAGCCCAGCTGCGAGAAGACGTCGTTGGAGACGGTGACGCGGTCGGCGGCCGCGGCCTGGACGGCGGCCGGCGGGCGGCCGACGTACTGCTGGTTGGAGGTGTTGGCCGAGATGTTGTAGTTGCCGCCCTGGCCGTTCAGGTAGCCGTTGGTGCCGGCTTCCATCCAGGTGGTGTGGGTGAAGGTCAGCCCGGAGAACCGCAGATCGTGGGCGGGGCTGTCGAGGCTGGTGCCCTTGACGTCGAAGAGGGTCTGGACGGTCGGCGCCTTCACGGAGGCGGTGGACATGTCCTCGCCCGGGCGGGGCTTGTAGTAGAGGGTCTGCGTGGTCGTGTCGACGTAGAACTCGCCCGGCTCGTTCAGGAACTCGTGCGCGTTCTCGAAGTGGAACGGCGAGTTGTTGGCGAGCACCGGGAAGGGGCGCTGGAAGAGGATGCCCGCCTCGTGGTCCTGGATCGATATGTTGGCGGTGCTGCCCGCGGTGCTGATCGACTTCAGCCGCAGGTAGCTCTCACCCCACTGGGTCTCCAGCATCATCTCGACCTGGTTCAGGTTGCCCCAGTTCGAGACCTGCGAGCTGGGCACCTTCAGCAGCTTGTTGGTGGTGTCGCTGCCCTGCAGGTTGAAGTCGGTGCCGGCGTCGGGGTAGCGGGCCCGGGTGGCGCGGACCCCGTTGACGTACAGCTGGCGGAAGTTGAGGGAGCCGATGGACGCCTTGTACTCGCCGTTGGCGGCCGCGGTCCAGCCGGTGATCGACTTGCCTCCGCTGATCACCGGCGTCTCACCGTTGTACGCCTGGTAGACGACCGTGTGGCCGTTGGTGCCCGAGTCGGCGGTACCGAAGGTGATCGGACCGGTGAGGGTGTAGGTGCCTCCGCGCAGGTTCACGACGATGTCGTCGGCCATGTTCGCGTTGATCGCCCGGACCGCGTTCTGCGCGGCCTGCACGGTCCTGAACGCGGAGGCGGTGCTGGTACCGGAGTTGCTGTCGTTGCCGTTGACCGGGTCGACGTAGAAGTTCGTCGCGGCCGCGTAGGCGGGTTGGGTGGGCAGCGTGGCGGCGAGGGCGACGGCTGCCGCTGCCATCGCCTTGACCGTCACCGCACCGATCCGTCGGGGTCTCATCTGTGGTGTCCCTCCTCCAAGCCCCGGTGGCTTATGAGTTGCATTTATCGAGCCCGATGAGCATCCATGTCAAGATGATTGGCATGCTCATATTTCCTGGCCGAAACACCGTCGACATGAGGATCTGTCAGGCAGACCGGAAGAAGCTGCAGGTGGGGCGACAGGATCTCGGCTCCGAGTGGGGCGCCGATGGGCAAGCCAACCCGAATAAGTAGGACTCATATGCTGCCCGGTTTGCTCTGGCCAATCCTTAACATCTGCTGGAGTATGGCCGAAGGCGGCCAGCCTTCTGGCCGAGGGCATTTCGACGCGATCTGATGGCTGATGACACTGCGACAGGCGCGAGCCCGGCGGCAGCGGTAATCGAGAAGAACGGGGGAGTCGTCCTGTCGTACAGCATCCGCGCGGGCGGTCTGGAGCGCTGCACCGCCGAAGAGGTCCTCCGCATCGAGCCTTGGGGAGCGCATGCCGTGCGGGTCAGGGCCTCGTCCGGGACCGTCGCCCCACCGCCCCTGGCGCGCTGGGGACCGCATCGCCCTCTCCCCGAGCCGAACTGTCCGTCTCGGACGACGGCTGCGCCCGTCTGGTCAACGGCCGCATCGTGGTCGTGGCTTCGGCGGACGGCCGACTGAGGTTCTGCCACGCCGGCTCGGGTCGTGAACTCCTGGCGGAGGGGCGCCCGGACGCGCACGGGGCCGGCTCTCGGTTCCACGCGGCGGACGGTCGGGCGGAGCAGTCCTTCGAGGCGTACGACGGTGAACGGCTGCACGGCCTGGGACAGCACCCGCACGGGCGCCTGGACCAGAAGGGCCGTGCGGTCGACCTCGTCCAGGCCAACACGGTCGCGGCCGTTCCCTTTCTGCACTCCTCACGCGGCTACGGGCTGCTGTGGAACAACCCCGGCACCGGCCGGGTCGAACTGGGCACCGACGCCACCCGGTGGACCGCCGACGCCGACGGGCGCATCGACTACTGGGTCACGGCCGGCGACACCCCGGCCCAGATCCTGGACGCCTACACCCTGGCCATCGGGCCGCCGCTCCTCCCCGACTGGGCGCTCGGCTTCTGGCAGTCGAAGCTCCGCTACCGCAGCCAGGGCGAACTTCTCTCCGTGGCAAGGGAGTACAACAAGCGCGGACTGCCGCTGTCCGTCATGGTCTGCGACTTCTTCCACTGGCCCCGGATGGGCGACTGGCGCTTCGAGGAGAGCGAGTGGCCCGATCCGACCGCCATGGTGGAGGAGTTGGAGGCCCTCGGGGTGAAGCTCGCCGTCTCGGTATGGCCCACCGTCGAACCCGGCAGCGAGACCTACGACGAGCTCCGCTCGGCCGGACACCTCGTCCAGGACGAGGCCGGAGGCCTGCTCACCTTCCCGTGGCCGTCACGGTACGGCGGGGAAGCGCTGATCCGCCCGATGGCGTACTACGACGCCACCGACCCGGCGGCACGCGCCGCCCTGTGGCAGCGGCTGAACGACAACTACCGTATCCACGGCGTGGCCTGCTTCTGGCTGGACGCCTGTGAGCCCGACCTTCCCCCGGACCTCGCCGCGCGCGCCGTCTACGCCGCCGGGGCGGCCGCCGAGGCCGCGAACCTCTACCCGTTGGAGCACGCCCGCGCGGTGGCCGACGGCCTGCGCGCGGCGGGGGAGGACCGGCCGCTGTCGCTGGTCCGCTCCGTGTGGGCGGGCAGCCAGGCGCACGGGGCCCTACTGTGGTCCGGCGACATCCCGCCCACAGAAGGTGCCGGCGCTCGCGTTGCGGTTGGTCCGGCAGCAGTCCCCGCCGCTGCCGAGGATCACGGCACCCTGCTTGTGCATCGGGCTCCACCCGGCGGGCAGCGCGCCCCTGTAGAGCGGGGTCAGGCCGCCGGAGGGGAGTCGGCGCCGTTGAGCGCCATGTGGGTGGTGCCGTCGTTCTTGAGCATCGCGGTGACGAAGCGGCTGGTCTGGGAGACCTGGTTGGGGTTCCACGTCTTGCTGCCGCTGGAGAACAGGCCGTTCTCCAGGTCCGCCTGCACCCACGGCCCGGGCCCGCCGCATCCGCCGAAACAGCATTCGGTGCCGAAGTTGATCGCGTCCATGGCGCCGTTGCCGTCGGCCTTGTGGTCGATCTCAGTGTTGCCGTAGTCGAAGCAGCAGCCGCCGTTGACGTGGGTGCCGCTGGTGACCATGTACTCGCCCTCGGGCGAACTGCCGGTGGGCACGGCACCGGCGGAGTTGTAGGCGAAGTAACTGTTGCCGGGGTTGATGTAGAGCGCGTACGCCTTCCGGCCGCCCACGGTGAGCGCCTCGGTGGTCGCGGTGGCCGCCGCGTCGTCGCCGCCGGTCCCGCCGGGCCCCTGGTGGACCAGGGTGTTGCCGCTGCCGGACTGGTCGTAGACGCGAGTGATGGTGCAGGCGGTACGCGCACAGAAGGAGTCCTGCGCCCCGGCGTCGGCGACGCCTCCGGCGGCCAGCACTCCGACGTCCTGCAACCTGCCGTCCGAGGCCCGCTGCACCTGGCAGAGCGCCCCACTGTAGGAGGCGAACAGCGCACGGGTGGTGCTGTGCGCCGCGACGCACGGCGTGCCGCCCGCCGCGTAGATGTCGCACGGGCCCTCGGTGGCGGCGCGGGCGGTACCCGCTCCGGTGAGAAGACCGACGACCAGCACCGCTGTCGCCCCCGCCGGGGGCAGTGCCCGCCGGGCGCGGCGCAGCCACGATCGCATGGACATGGATGGAGCTCCTTCGCAGGGTGGGGAAGGTCCGTGCTCAGGCCTTCATGCCCAGGGGAGGGCTTCTCCCGCCTGCAGGTGCTCGCTCAGCCACAGCGCGGTGTTGCTGACGTGCATCAACGCGGCGGCCTGGCTGAGCGAGGCGTCGCGGAGCGACAGCGCCCGGAAGATCGCCTCGTGCTCGGCGATGGTCCGGTCCGAGGACTGGGCGTCGACCAGACCGCGCCAGGTGCGGGCCCGCAGTGTGCGCCCGGAGATGCCCTCCAGGAGCGTGAGCAGTGTCTCGTTGCCCGTGGCTGCGATGACGGCGTGGTGGAACGCGGCGTCGTGGGCGTTGAGCAGTTCCACGTCGTCACGCGCTTCGCGCATGGCCTCCAGGTGCCGCTCGACCTCGGCCAGCTGCTCGGCGGAGATCCGGGCGGCGGCCAGCGCGGTGGCGGCCGGTTCCAGGAGCCGCCGTACCTCGAAGAGATCCTGCACCGCGGCGGAATCGCCCTGCAGCAGCTCCACCGCGCCGCCCAACCCCTCCAGGAGCAGGCTCGGCTGCAGACTCGTCACGTAGGTGCCGTCGCCCCGACGGACCTCCAGGACCCGGGCGACGGCCAACGCCTTCACGGCCTCCCGGGCGAGGTTGCGGGAGAGGCCGAGCTGGGCGGCCAGCTCCTGCTCGGGCGGGAGCTTCGAACCCGGTGGCAGCGCCCCGCTGCGGATCAGCTCCCGGATCTGCGCGATCGCCTTGTCCGTCAGAGACACCGCGCACTCCTTCCGGGCCTGTCTCCGACAGGCACGTTCCGTCCGACCTGTACCGCAGTCCGCATGCCGAGGGTGACGTCGATGATACTGGGACGGCTGTACGGGAACGCGACCGCGGCGGCGGGCAGGACGTCGTCGAGGGCGGACTGGTCGAGGTCGCCTGTCACGGCGGCCCCGAAGCCCGGTTCGATGAGCTCGACGGACGTGTTCGTGATCTTCCGGCGGCCCATGGTCGGTTCTGTCAACTGAGCTCCTCCTGCTGTGCGGTTCGGTACGACGGCCTGGGCGAGCGGGTGGTCCGACGCCGTGCAGCGAACAGCAGGCGTCAGCACGTTCCCGGGGGCCCTTCAGCCCGGATCCGGGCGTCAGACACGGGCCGTCCAGACCGGGCCGTCGGGGTAGGTGTACTCCTTGAGCGAGGCCGGGTGCATCTGTGCGCTCAGCCCGGCCAGGGTCGGCGCGAGGTAGTGGCCGTCCTCGATGCGGACGGGGTCGACGAAGTGCTCGTGCAGGTGGTCGACGTACTCGATGACCCGGTCCTCGGTCGTGCCGGAGACGGCGACGTAGTCGAACATCGACAGGTGCTGCACCATCTCGCACAGCCCCACCCCGCCGGCGTGCGGGCAGACCGGCACCCCGAACTTCGCGGCGAGCAGGAGGATCGCGAGGTTCTCGTTGACGCCGCCGACGCGCGCGGAGTCGATCTGCACGATGTCCACCGCGGCGGCCTGCAACAGCTGCTTGAAGACGACCCGGTTGGCGATGTGCTCGCCGGTGGCGACCCTGATGGGGCCGACCGCCTTGCGGACGGCGGCGTGGCCGAGGATGTCGTCGGGGGAGGTGGGCTCCTCGATCCAGTACGGGTCGTAGGGGGCGAGGGCGCGCATCCACTCGATCGCGGGTGCCACGTCCCACCGCTGGTTGGCGTCGACGGCGATGCGGATGTCCGGGCCGACCGCCTCGCGGGCGACCCGCATGCGCCGTATGTCGTCCTCCAGGTCCGCGCCGACCTTCAGCTTGATCTGGGTGAAGCCGTCGGCGACGGCCTCGCGGGCCAGGCGGGTCAGCTTCTCGTCGGAGTAGCCCAGCCAGCCGGGGGTGGTGGTGTAGGCCGGGTAGCCCTGCTCCAGAAGACGGGCGATGCGTTCCTGGCGGCCCGGTTCGGCACGGCGCAGGATGTCCAGCGCCTCCTCGGGGGTGAGCGCGTCGCTGAGCCAGCGGAAGTCGACCTGGGCGACCAGCTCCTCGGGGGTCATCTCGCCGAGGAACCGCCAGACGGGCCGGCCCGCCCGCCTGGCAGCGAGGTCCCAGGCGGCGTTGACGACGGCCCCGGTGGCCATGTGGATGGCACCCTTCTCCGGGCCCAGCCAGCGCAGCTGCGGATCGTGCACGAGCGAGCGGGAGAAGGACCCCAGGTCGCCGCAGACGTCCTCGACGGACCGGCCGACCACGTACGGGGCGAGGGCCGCGATGGCCGCGGCCTGGACGTCGTTGCCGCGTCCGGTGGTGAAGGCGAGGGCGTGGCCCTCCAGTCCGTCGCCGGCGTCGGTGCGCAGCACCACGTAGGCGGCGGAGTAGTCGGGCTCGGGGTTCATGGCGTCGGAGCCGTCGAGGTGTTCGGAGGTGGGGAACCGCACGTCCAGGACGTCCAGGGCGGTGATGCGGGCGGAAGCGGGCGCGGACGAGGACATGCGGCAACTCCTGTGAGGAACACGGGGGCGATCCCCTCGTGGCGAGACGTGAACGCGGCGTGGGCCGGGCGGCGGTCGGCAGCCGCCCGGGTCACTCCTGGACCTTGCCGCCGGTGATCCGGGAGATGGCGAGGGCGACCAGGATGATCAGGCCGTTGAGGGCGCCGATCCACTGGGCGGGGACGCCCGCCAGAGTGAGCACGTTCTGGATCATGAAGAGCAGCAGGATGCCGCAGAACGCGCCGAACATGCTGCCCTTGCCGCCGTTCAGGCTGATCCCTCCGATGACGGCGGCGGCGAAGACGGTGAAGATGTAGCCGTTGCCCTGCGCGGAGGCGACCGAGGCCAGGCGTCCGGACAGCAGCAGGCCGGCGAGGGCGGCGAGCACGCTGCCCGTCACGATGACGATCCACAGCACCCGGTCGGTGCGGATGCCCCCCGCCCTCGCCGCGTCGACGTTGCCGCCGATGGCGTACAGCGAGCGGCCGAAGCTGGTCCAGCCGAGCACCACGACGGCGATGGCGAACAGGGCCAGGCAGATCCAGATGGAGGCCGGGATGCCGAACCACTGGGCGGTGCCGAGGTAGAGCATCGAGTCCGGCAGCTGGAAGAAGGTCTGGCCGCCGGAGATGCCGGTGAGGATGCCGCGCAGCACGATCAGCATGCCGAGGGTGACGATGAAGCCGTTGAGGCCGAAGCGGATGATCAGCAGCGAGTTGATCACGCCGACGAGCGCTCCCACGGCCAGGGTGACAGGGATCGCCCAGGCGCCGGGGAGCAGACCGAGACCGTGTCCGGCGCCGACCGGGACGACCAGCCAGGCCGCCACACCGGGCGCCAGGCCCATGGTGGACTCCAGCGACAGGTCCATCTTCTTGACGATCAGGATCATCGTCTGGGCGAGGACCAGCAGGGCCATCTCGGACATGGTCTGCAGGACGTTGACGAGGTTGTCGCCCTGCAGGAAGACGGGGTTGACGATCTGGCCGACGATCGCGATGACGACGATCGCGGGGACGAGGGCGAGGTCGCGCAGCCGGGCCAGGGGGATCCGGCCGCCGAGCAGCGCGGTGCGCCTGGGCTCGGGTTCCACGGCCCGGGCGGCTGTGTCCGCGAGGACGGTTTCAGGCATTGAGGTCCACTCCTTCCATCGCGGCCACGAGTTCGTGGTCGTGCCAGCCGCGGGCTGTCTCCGAGGTCACCCGGCCCTGGAACATCACCAGGACCCGGTCGCACATGCGCAGGTCGTCGAGTTCGTCGGAGGCGATGAGCACTCCGGTGCCGGACTCCGCGGTCTCCTCGACCTTGCCGAGGAGGAACTCCTTGGAGCGCACGTCCACACCCGCGGTCGGGTTGATCAGCACCAGCAGACGCGGATCGTCCGCCAGAGCGCGGGCCATCACGACCTTCTGCTGGTTCCCGCCCGAGAGCGCGGAGACGGGCAGCTCGGGTCCCGGGGTCTTGATCGCCAGCTTCTCGATCATGTTGTCGGCGAGCCGGTCCCGTCGGGCACGGCTGAGGAAGCCGTTCTTGCCGAGCCGGTGCGGCACGGACAGCGTGGCGTTGTCGGCGATCGACATGTCGGGAACGAACCCCTGATGGTGCCGGTCCTGCGGGACGAACCCGGCGCCCGCGGCGAGCGCGGCGGGCACGCTGCCCGGCCGGGGCCGCCGCCCGGCGATCTCCACCTCACCCGTCTGGGCCGCCCGCAGCCCCACGACGGTCTCGGCGACCTCGGTGCGACCGCTGCCGGCGGCGCCGGCGAGTCCGACGATCTCCCCGGCGCCCACCTGGAAGGTGACGTCATGGAAGGAGCCGTCACTGCCCAGCGCCTGCACGGACAGCGCAGGCGGTGCGGTGAGGTCGAGGCTGCTCGACCGCACCTGCAGCCGGTCGGCCGCCGCCTCACCGGTCATCGCGGAGACCAGCTCGGCGCGGGGGAGCTCCGCGACCGGCGCGGTCACGATGTGCGCCGCGTCGCGGAACACCGTCACCATGTCGCAGATGTCGTAGACCTCCTGGAGATGGTGGCTGATGAACAGGAACGTCACGCCCTGGCGCTGCAGCTCGCGGATGCGCCCGAAGAGACGGGTGATGGCCGCCCCGTCGAGCTGGGCGGTCGGCTCGTCCAGGACGATGAACCGCGCCCCGAAGGACAGCGCCCGGGCGATCTCCACGAACTGCCGCTGCTCCACGCTCAGTTCGCCGGCCGAGGTCTGCGGGTCGACGTCCACCGACCACGTCGCCAGCAGCTCCTGCGCCCGCCGGCGCACAGCCTTCCAGCTGATGAGCCGGCTGCGGCCGTGGTCGTGCCGGTTCAGGAAGAGGTTCTCGGCGACGGTCAGGGTGGGGATGATCGTCGACTTCTGGTAGACGCAGGCCACGCGCTGTCGCCAGGCGTCGCGGTCCGCGAGGCGCGGTGCGGGGTCGCCGCCGAAGGTGACCGTTCCCTCGTCGGGGGCCTGCAGGCCGGTGAGGACCGACACCAGGGTGGACTTGCCCGCCCCGTTGCGGCCGACGAGCGCGTGGGTCTCGCCGGGCCTGATGGTGATCCGGGCGCCGTTGAGGGCCACCGTCGGACCGAATCGTTTGACTAAGCCCGTCGCCTCGACCTAACGGCGCGCGTCGCGGTCCCTCCCCGCCGGACCCCCGGGCGGGGCGGGGGGGTGGATACCCTACCCCACGCGCG
>NZ_JBHWBW010000118.1:0-9632 GCF_042735675.1 Kitasatospora sp. NPDC059571 | reverse complement strand
CCGCGGCGCGCGTGGGCGCGCGGGGCGGGCGGGGCGCCCCCCCGCGCCCCATTTTCGTGGCGCATCCCCCCGCCCCCCCCCCGGGGCCGGGGGGGGGGGGCCCCCCCCCGCCGTCCGCCGGGGCGGGCGCGGGGGTGACTGTCCGTTCCCCGTCGCTCATCTCAACCGCCTTGTGCTCGTGAGCCGTTGGTTCCGGAGGAGGAATCAGCCGAGGTTGTTGCCCCACAGCGACTTGTCGTCGCTCTTGACGCTGGCCTCGCCGCCGTAGGTGCCGCCGTCGACGGTGACCAGGGGAGCGGAGAGCTGGTCCTCCAGCAGACCCTCGCGGACCTGGATGATCGTGCTGTCGTGGTCGGTCCTGCCGGGCTTGAACGCCTTACCGTCGATCGCCGCCTTCAGGTAGTACAGGGCGTACTTGGCGTACAGGTCGGCCGGCTGGGAGACCGTGGCGTCGATCTTGCCCTCGCCGATGGACTTCAGCTCCTCCGGGATGCCGTCGTTGGACACGACGAACACGTGCTTGGGGTCCTTCGGGTCGACCAGCAGACCCTTCTGCTTGAGGACCTGGAGCGTGCCGGACAGGGCGAAGCTGGACTCCATGTAGACGCCCTTGATGTCCGGGTTGGCCGTCAGGTCGGTCTGCAGCTTCTGCGCGGCGACCGCGCCGTCCCAGTTGGTGGCCTCGCCGAACACCTTGACGCCGGGGTAGTTCTTCTTCATGCAGTCGTTGAACGCCTCGGTGCGGTCACGGCCGTTGATGGAGTCCAGGCCGCCCTCCAGCATGACGACCTTGCCCTGGCCGCTCAGCTTCGTGCCGAGGAACTGACAGGCCTTCTCGCCGTAGGCGCGGTTGTCGGCGCGCACGACCATGAACACCTTGCCGGTGTCCGGGCGGGTGTCGACGGTGACGACCGGGATCTTCTTCGCCTCCAGCTGCGCCAGCGTCGGCGCGATGGCGGCGGTGTCCTGCGGGGCCATCGCGAGGCCCTTGACGCCCTGGCTGATGAACGTCTGCGCGTTGGCGGTCAGCTTGGCGACGTCGTTCTGCGAGTTGGTGGTCTTCAGGTCAAGCCCCAGCTCCTTGGCGTACTGGGGCGTGTACTTGATGTACGAGTTCCAGAAGTCGGTGTCGGAGCGCGGGTAGTCCACGCCGACCAGCGGCGCGCCGCCCGACGCGGCCGTGGTGCCCGTGCCGCTGCTGCAGGCGCTGAGCAGCGCCAGGGAGGCCAGGGCGGACGTGGTGGAGCAGAGTGCGGTCCTGAGTCTCATCGGTACTTCCTCGCGCTGGTCCCGTGAGCGGGAGAGAGCTGTGCCGGGCGGCAGCTGCTGTGCGCCGCCGCATCGGAGAGATGGGATGTATGTATAGGCGGCAGTCGGGGGGCGTGTCTAGCCATCGGTCAAAACGACTGTAAAAACCGCCTGTTGAGTAGGCCCGGACAGCTTGCGGAGTCAAATCAACCCCATCAATGTCCTGCGCGACCGTTGACATCAGGGCGTCACATGAACGAACTTCATGCGTAACCTCCGGTGCTCCCAGGGGCGTGCGCGTCGCACGTCGCCTTGGTCGAGCCCGTCTCCGCTGTCCCCCACCCCAGGGAAGTCCTCATGGCGAGTTCTCTCAATCGACGTCAGTTCCTGTCCGCGGCCGCAGGTGTGGCTGCGGCCGCCATCGCCGGCGGCGGCCTCGGGGCCGGCGTCGCGCAGGCGGCACCGAGCACCTACACGCCCGACTGGACCTCGGTCGACCAGCATCCGTCGGCCCCGGAGTGGTTCCAGGACGCCAAGTTCGGGATCTACTTCCACTGGGGCGTCTTCAGCGTTCCCGCGTACGAGAGCGAGTGGTACCCGCGGAACATGCACATAGCCGGCAGTGCGGCCAACCAGCACCACATCGCCACCTATGGCCAGCCGTCGGCCTGGCCGTACCACAACTTCATCAACGGGGCGCGGGACCTCGCGGGCAACTTCGTGCAGTTCGCGCCGAAGCTGAAGTCGGCCGGCGGGAACTTCGACCCCGACGAGTGGGCGCAGCTGTTCGTCGACGCCGGCGCCAAGTACGCCGGCCCGGTCGCCGAGCACCACGACGGCTTCTCCATGTGGGACAGCCAGGTCAACGAGTGGAACTCGGTCGCCAAGGGCCCCAAGCTGAACCTGCTGCAGCTGTTCGCCACGGCGATCCGCGCCAAGAACCTCAAGCTGCTGGTCGCCATGCACCACGCGTTCAACTTCAACGGCTACTACGACCACGTCGCCGCGCAGTCGGACCCGAGCTTCCAGAAGCTGTACGGCCAGTTGAGCACCGCGCAGGAGAACCAGCTCTGGTACGACAAGCTGAAGGAGGTCATCGACCGCGCCCAGCCGGACATCCTCTGGCAGGACTTCGACCTGAACAAGGTCGACGAGACGCAGCGCCTCAACTTCCTCTCCTACTACTACAACCAGGCCAATTCCTGGGGCCGCGAGGTCGTCGCCACCTACAAGGACGGCCTCGACAACAAGGGCGAGGTCTTCGACTACGAGCGCGGCGGCCCGGCGGACCTCACCAGCCCGTACTGGCTGACCGACGACAGCATCTCCAGCAGCAGCTGGTGCTACACGCAGGGCATCGGCTACTACAGCATCCCGCAGATGCTGCACTCCTTCATCGACCGGGTCAGCAAGAACGGCAACGTCCTGCTGAACATCGCGCCGATGGCCGACGGCACCATCCCGCAGGGGCAGAAGGACGTCCTGCTCGGCATCGGCGACCACCTGAAGCGCTTCGGCGAGTCGATCTACTCGACCCGCGCCTGGACGGTGTACGGCGAGGGCCCGACGAAGATGGGCGGCGGCTCCTTCACCAACCCGACGGCGGGCACACCGCAGGACATCCGCTTCACCCGCAACAAGGCCGGCAACGTCCTGTACGCCACCGTCCTCGGCTGGCCCGGCAGTTCACTCACAATCAGGACCCTCAGCTCGGACCGGATCAACCTCTCGTCGCTGACCTCGGTGAAGCTGCTCGGCTCCACCGCCGGCACCACCATCGACCTGGCCGCACCGACCCAGAGCACCTCCGGCCTCACCGTCACCCTGCCCTCCTCCGCGCCGTACAGCGCCAACGCGTACGTCCTGAAGCTCTCCTTCTCGGGCACCATCCCGGACCTGCTGCCGCCGCCCGGCGCCGTCGTCTTCAAGGACGTCAACTACACCGGCACCTCCGCCGCGCTGGCCGTGGGCGAGTACACCGCGGCCGGCCTCGCCGCGGCCGGGGTGGGCGCGGCCGCGATCTCCTCCCTCCGTACGTCCCCCGGCTTCCAGGTCGTCGGCTACTCGGCGGACAACTTCACCGGCACCGCCTGGACCTTCACCGCCGACAACCCCGACCTCAGGGCCACCGGCAACAACGACCAGATCACCTCGCTGAAGGTCCAGTTCAACCCGTCGACGTACCTCCGGCTCACCAACGTCACCGACGGCCTTGCCCTGGACAGCGGCGGCAACGTCGCCTCGGGCAGCAACCTCAAGCAGTGGACCTGGGACGGCAGCCCCAACCTCCAGTGGCAGGCGGTCGACGTGGGCGGCGGCTACTACAAGCTGGTCAACCGCACCAACGGCATGGTCGCCGACGGCTGGGGTGCCACCACGGCCGGCTCCGCGGCCCGGCAGGCCGCGTGGAACGGCAGCACCAACCAGCAGTGGAAGATCACTCTGCGGAGCGGTTACGGCTACTCGATCGCCAACCGCGCCACCGGTCTGGTCCTCGACGGTGGCGGCAGCGTCGCGTCGGGCTCCGTCACCAAGCAGTGGGGCTACAACAGCAGCACCAACCTGCTGTGGACCTTCACGGCGGTGTAGCCGCCGGCCGCCGCACGTACGGGGCCGCCGGCGCAACGGCCGGCGGCCCCGTACGGCTGAGCGCTGGATCGAGCTCGTGGGTGAGACCCCGCGCGGTCACTCCGCCCCGTGCAGCCTGGCTCGGCCGACGCCGCCCGGTAGCGATCGGTCGGCGGCATGACCGGGTGCAACGGTGGACTCCGGCGACGTGGGGCCGGTCACTGACGGCAACCGTGGCAGCGTGGTCAGCGGACCAGTGATCGTCACGGACGGCGCCTGGCCGACGGGCGCCCAGACGGGGCCGTCTACCGGAGCCAAGCGTTCAGCAGCGGCACCACCGTGACCACCAAGGTGAGCCCGCTGGACAACACCGACCCCTGGGCAAAAGCAGGCATCATGGTGCGCAACGACACCGCTGGTGCCGGCAGTTCAGCGGGGTACGGGGTCATGGCCGTGACGCCCAGCAATGGAGTCGGGGTACGACTCCAACGGCGTGAACACCCTCCTGGCCGTGCTGTACGCAAGAGGCTGTGGGCCACCTGGGTGGTGGCGGTCAGGCGACCGGGGTGAAGGTCCACAGGAGGTTGGCGCTCTGCTGCCATCTCCACTGCTTGGTCACGGCCCCTGAGGCGACTCGTCCGCCGCTGTCGAGGACGAGTCCCGTGCCACGGTTGGCGATCGAGTACTGGCCCTGGCCGCGGTGGGTGATCTGCCACTGCTGGGTGTTGCTGTCGTCCCAGGCCTTCTGCCGGGCCGGGTCGCCGTTGGCGGTGGAGCCCCAGCCGTCGGCGACCATGCCGTTGGTGCGGTTGACGAGCTTGTAGTAGCCGTTGCCGAGTTCGATCGCCTGCCACTGGAGATTGGTGTGGTCTATCGGTTGCCACTGCTTCAGATTCGAGCCGCCGGCGACATTGCCGCCGCTGTCCAGCGCCAAGCCACTCGTGACATTGGTCAGGCGGAAGTATGTGTCGGGCCTGAACGTCACCTTCAGTGATCTGATCGCGTCATTGTTGCCGGTCGCCACGAGGTCGGGGGTGTTGGAGGTGAACGTCCAAGCGGTGCCGGTGAAGTCGTCGCCCGAGTAGCCCGTCACCTGGTAGCCGTCGGGTACCAGGACGGAGGAGGCCATGGCGAGCCCCAGTCCGGCGGCGGACAGCTGGGAGGAGGTGTAGCCGCCCAGCGGCAGGACGGCGCTGCTGCCTTGGTAGTCGACGTTCTGGAACACAGCCGCGGAAACCCTGATGGGCATGCCCTGGACCTCGACGCACACTACGGAGACGCCGGCGTCCGGTGCCGTGGCCGGCACGGTGACGTTGATGGTGCCGCCGCTGACGGTGTACGAGAGCGAGGCCGAGGGGTTGTTGAGCAGATAGACGCGGCGGATCGTGTTGTCGAGCGCGGGGATCCTGAGCTGACCGTTCGTGGGCCAGGTGAAGACATGGGCGAAGAGCTTGCTGTTCTTCCTGGTGACCTTCCCCCATGTTGGTTCGGTAGCGAACGGGCTGCCGCTGGTCCCGTGGATGCTGTCGCTGTAGGTCGACATCCAGGAGGCCAGGCCGTTGAGGACGGTCTGCGTTCCGGCGGTGACCAGGCCCTCGCCCGTGGGGCCGATGTTCAACAGATAGTTGCCGTCCCGGGAGACCACCGTGACGAGTTCCCGGACGATGTCCTTCAAGGGTCTGTAGCGGGTCTCCAGGCCCGCGTTGTAACCCCAGGAGCCGTTCATGGTGGCGCACTTCTCCCACTGCCGGTCCATCGGCTCGGCGGGTATCCCGAACTCCGCGACCGCGTAGTCACCGAGACCGAGGTCCCGCTTGACCCGCTCGTTGACGATGAGGCCGGGCTTGCGGGCGATCAGCCGGTTGTAGAGGCCGACGCCGTCCGATTTCAGCCACCAGTCCTCCAGGGTGGGGCTGGAAGGCTCGCCGGACCAGTCGCCGTCGAACCACAGCAGCGCCGGATCGTAGCGGTCCAGCAGTTCCTGCAGCTGCGCCTTCATGTCGGCGATGTAGGCGGTGCGCGCGGCCTGAGAGGACATCGTGGTGAGACCGCCCTCGTGACGCTCGGCCTGTGAAGGATGGTTCCAGTCGAGGATCGAGTAGTACAGGCAGAACTTGATCCCGCGGCTCTCGCACTCCCTCTTGAGGTCCCCGAGAAGGTCGGTCTGGAAGCCGCTGTAGTCGTGCAGGTTGTACAGCTTGGTGCCGGTGGTGTCGGTGAAGCTCGCGACGTCGGAGTCCCACATCGCGTAGCCCTCGTGGTGTTTGGCGGTGATCACGAGGTACTTCATGCCGGCGTTCTTGGCGAGTTCGGCGATGGCGGCGGCGTTGAACCGGGTCGGATTGAACTTCTGGCTGACCTGCGTCTGGTAGTTCGCCTTGCTCCATCGCTGCTGCGCAAACACCCACTCGCCCTTGCCGAGATACGAGTAGGACCCGAAGTGGATGAACATCCCGAACCGGGCCTCGTACCACCAGTCCATCTTCGAGGGGACGGTGTACGCCTCCGCGGTAGAGGGCCACAGGACCTGCGGCAGCCCGACGGCCGCCAATCCCCCGGCAAGGGCGGTGGCCTTCATCAGAGAGCGTCTGCTGAGGGATCCAGAGGACATGGTGCGGCTCCATGTGTTGGGGGAGGGAGGGCAGGGCGCCAGGAGCGGAACGTCGGCATGGCGGCCGTGTTCCGCTTCGCCCTCGAGAAGACATCGGATGGATTTATAGGGGAACTGCGGTGCCGGCGTCTACAGTTGAGGCAACATCAGGTTCTGAGGGGTCATTCATTCGACGAGTGGAGCCCTAAACATCGGATCTATGGCGTCGCTATTGCGCCTACCCATTGAGCGGGCCCGCGTTCGGTGCGTGGGCGCGGCGCCGGGTGTCGGGCTGTGGGCCGCGAAGAACGTGCCCGCGTCCTCGCCGCTGCTCGCTCCGGCCGGCGTGGCGGTGTCGACGGTGGTCCACTGTCCATGCCGGACGTCTTGACGCCGGCCTGGAGTTCGTCGAAAGTGAGGGCCTGATCCGGACGGCTTGTGGCGGTCGTCCCGTCGCGGATTGTGAGCGTTAACACCAGCGCGCAATCCGGGAGTATCTGCCCAGCGTGCGGTCGGCTCCAATGCTCGAACCGGCCTCTGCCCGACTGCCCGGGCCATCACGTCATGCCTCGCTCGAAGAGCCGCCAATGCCTCTGATGCCTGGCGGGCTTCCCTTGACCAAGGACGGGACTGTGGACATCACCAGACGTCAGCTCGGCCGGCTCGCGGCCGTCGGCACGGGGGCGTTGCTGCTGCCGGGCCTGCTGCCACCGGGCCGGGCGGCGGCAGCCGTGCCTCCGGCCGGGACGTGGGGCGACCAGGGCGACGGCACCTACGTCAACCCGGTCCTCCCGGGCGACTTCAGCGACTGGGACTGCATTCGGGTCGGCGACGACTACTACGGCATCACCAGCACCTTCGGGTACTCGCCCGGCGTGGCCGTGCTGCACTCGAAGGACCTGGTCAACTGGCGCACGCTCGGCGGCGCGGTCGGTGACGTGACCCAGATCGGACCGGAGCTGAACTGGGACCGTATGAACCGCTACGGCCGCGGCGTGTGGGCCGGCGCCATCCGCTTCCACGCGGGGCGCTACTGGGTGTACTTCAACACTCCCGACGAAGGCTTCTTCATGACCTCGGCCGCGTCACCGGCCGGCCCGTGGGATCCGCTGACCTCGGTGTGGCGGACCTCCGGCTGGGACGACCCGTGCCCGTTCTGGGACGACGACGGACAGGGCTACCTGGTCACCAGTCACTACTCGGACGGCTACAAGATCAACCTGTTCAAGCTGTCCGCGGACGGGAAGTCGCTGGTCGGCTCGCCCACGGTCATCCACCAGTCGTCGGGCAGCGAGGCCAACAAGCTGTACAAGATCGACGGCCTCTACTACCACCTGTACAGCGAGGTGAAGTCCGAGGGCCGGGTGCTGATGATGAACCGCAGCTCCAACCTCTACGGCCCCTACGAGACCAGGCAGCTCGAACATGTCAACGCCTCGGTGGACCGCGAGCCCAACCAGGGCGGCCTGGTGCAGGCTCCGGACGGCGCCTGGTACTTCGTGACCCATCACGGCCACGGTGACTGGGAGGGGCGCGTGCTGTCCCTGCTGCCGGTGACCTGGGTGGACGGCTGGCCGATCCTGGGCCAGGTGGGCTCGGACGGCATCGGCACCATGGTGTGGACCGGCCAGGTCCCCGCCGGCGGCACACCCGGGCTGCCGGTCGACGCGCTTCCCCCAGTGGTGACCAGCGACCTGTTCACCGACACCCGCATCAAGCCGCAGTGGGAGTGGTACTACCAGCCGCGCGCCGACCACTGGTCGCTGACCGAACGCCCCGGCTACCTGCGACTCAAGGCGTTCGCACCGCTGGCGGGCGACAACCTGACCAAGGTCGGCAACACCCTCACCCAGCGAGTGCTGCGCACGGCGGGCGGGGGGACGGTGACCGTCCGCCTCGAACTGGCCGGCCTCGCCGACGGCCAGCATGCCGGACTGTGCCACTACGCGGCCACCTACGCGGGGTTGGGCGTCCGCCGTTCCGGGAGCACCACCACGATCGCGCACAACGCCGGCGGCACCCTCACCAACGGCCCGGTCGTCACGCAGAACGTCGTGTGGCTGCGCACCAGCTGGGACGCCAACGGAGTCAGCCAGTTCTCCTACAGCCTCGACGGCACCACATACGCCGCCTTCGGCGGCACCTACCAGCTCACCTGGGGCGGATACCGCGGCGACCGGATCGGCCTGTACACCTACAACCCCAACAACACCGGCTACGTCGACGTCGACTCGGTGCAGTACACCATCGCGCCCACCAGGGCCTACACATGCGTCAGCGTGCGCAGCGGCAAGGTCGCCGACGTCTCGGGTGGGTCGGCCGCGGACGGCGCCGGCCTGATCCAGTGGCCCGACAACGGCGCAGCGAACCAGCAGTGGACCTTCCAGTCCACTGCGGACGGCTACCACACCATCACCTGCGTCCGTAGCGGCAAGGTCCTCGACGTATCAGGCTCCTCGACCGCGGACGGCGCACGGATCGTACAGACGACCGCCGACGGCCGCACCAGCCAGCAATGGCAACTGCGCCCGCTGACCGGTGGCGCGTTCTTCGTGGTCAACCGCAACAGCGGAAAGGTCCTCGACGTGAGCGGAGGCAGCACGGCCGACGGCGCCGCGCTGATCCAGTACTCGGACCGGGGCAGCACCAACCAGCAATGGACCTTCCACCGCGTCACCGGCTAGGAGCTTCCGGCCGATCATGTGACTGTCGCCTTGCCGGATCGTTGTCCCGTCTACCCGGAGAGGGCCGGCGGTAAGGCTGCCCGCCTGCGCAAGGGGTCACGAGGCGGACGGCCACCGGGCTTCGACGAGGAGCGGTACAAGAAGCGCAACACCGTCGAGAGGGCCATCAACAAGCCAAAGCTGGATCGACCACCTCGGCCGCTGTCGGCTCCGGCCCGTCGGGCGAGTAGATCAAGTCGCTGACATAACCAATCGGACAGCCAAGGCCCCTGTCCAGTGCCTCCAGCGTGCGGTCGATCTCGGCGTCGTTGTAGCAGTCCCCATCCAAGATCTTCTGCACCATTGCAACGGCCGACTCGCGAGTCATCACCGCTTCACCCACTCCCTTCATGAGCGTGGAGAGCTTAGCGAGTTGACGTTCCCGCACCGGGGCCCCCGCCCCCGAGGGGGGGGGGGCGCCCCGGGGTGAAATGCAAGAATATTTGTTGGACATTTGGGGGTGGGATTTTGGTGACAGAGACCCCCCCCCAAAGGGTGTTTAG
>NZ_JBHWBW010000117.1:0-18933 GCF_042735675.1 Kitasatospora sp. NPDC059571 | reverse complement strand
GCGCGCGAAAATCCCCCGTTCCGGTCCCGCACCTGCTAGAGTAAATTCTGTTGCAGTTTTGGTTCCCATGAACTTTGTGTGCGCCTGCTGATGGTTCGCAGGTGCATTTTTTGTTTCCCGGCTCTTCCCCGGGCGGGTCATCACCGCGGCGAACCGATGTTCGCGCCGTGCGGATTTCGGACAGCTCCTGAAGGGGATATTTCCATGGCTAATGGCACCGTGAAGTGGTTCAACGGGGAAAAGGGCTTCGGCTTCATCGAGCAGGAGGGTGGCGGCCCGGACGTGTTCGCCCACTACTCGAACATCAACGCGAACGGCTTCCGCGAGCTGGTCGAGGGCCAGAAGGTCGAGTTCGACGTCACGCAGGGCCAGAAGGGCCTGCAGGCGGAGAACATCCGTCCGCTGTAGTTCTCGCCACGGCACCCGCCCGATGAGCAGGGGCCCGCACCGCGTACACGCCTGGTGCGGGCCCCTGGTCATTGCGTCCGAAATTCCGGCCGCCCGGTGCCCGACGCCGCCACCGGCGGCCGCCCCGACTCGGAACGCGTGGTCTCGCACCCGGATCGGCGCTCCTCCGTGACATCTCGCGGGTCGAGCTGTTCCGCTCCCGCACCGTCGGCGAGCACCGACCCCGGATGGCGTACCGCACGGTCGTGCCGTGCACGCTCTGCCCGTCACATTCTCCGGCCCGTTCCTTGCGTTGCCCGCCGGCGTTCGCGCCGCCGCGGAAAACCCTCCATGTGACGTGCCGCACCATGGAAGGCTCCCCGTATGAACCGGTCCACTCGTTCCTCCTACCAGAATCCGCGATCCCGCGCCGCGGCGGGCGCGCGCTCCGGCGGCACCGGACCCGCCTTCCGGCCCGGAGGCGCACCGCGCCCGTTCCGGAAGGACGTGCGTCGGACGCGGGACGAACAAGGCGATTTCGCTTTGCCGGTCAGCACGACCCCGGCGCTGCCCGCCGTCGCGTCCTTCGACGAGCTGGACATGCCGAAGGCCCTGCTCTCGATGCTGACGCGCCAGGGCGTCACCTCGCCGTTCCCGATCCAGGCCGCCACCCTCCCGAACTCCCTCGCCGGACGCGACGTCCTCGGGCGCGGCCGAACGGGTTCCGGCAAGACCATCGCGTTCGGCCTCGCCGTGCTCGCCCGCACCGTGGGGCGGCGCGCCGAGCCCCGTCGCCCGCTGGCCCTCGTCCTCGTCCCCACGCGTGAACTCGCCCAGCAGGTCACCGGTGCCCTGACCCCCTACGCCCACGCGGTACGTCTGCGGATGGCGACCGTGGTCGGCGGGATGTCCATCGGGGGCCAGGCCCGCACGCTGGACCGTGGTGCCGAGATCGTCGTCGCCACTCCCGGCCGACTCAAGGACCTGATCCAGCGGGGGGACTGCCAGCTCGACGGAGTCGGCATCACCGTGCTGGACGAGGCCGACCAGATGGCCGACATGGGCTTCCTGCCCCAGGTCACCGAACTCCTCGACCAGGTCGCCGCCGGCTGCCAGACGATGTTGTTCTCCGCCACCCTGGACCGCAACGTCGACCGGCTGGTGCGCCGGTTCCTCAAGGACCCGGTCACCCACTCCGTGGACCCCTCCGCCGCCGCGGTCAGCACCATGGAGCACCATGTGCTGCACGTCCAGCGTGCCGACAAGGACGCCGCGATCGCCCACATCGCCGCCCGTGACGGCGGAGTGATCATGTTCATCGACACCAAGCACGGTGCCGACCGGCTGGTGCAGGACCTGCTCGCGAACGGGGTGAAGGCCGCCGCCCTGCACGGAGGCAAGTCCCAGCCCCAGCGGAATCGCACGCTGGAACAGTTCCGCAGCGGAGTGGTCACCGCGCTGATCGCCACCAACGTCGCCGCCCGCGGCATCCACGTCGACGGGCTCGACCTGGTCGTCAACCTGGACCCGCCGAGCGACCACAAGGACTACCTGCACCGCGGCGGACGCACCGCACGCGCCGGCGAGTCCGGCACCGTCGTCACCCTCGTGCTGCCCAATCAGCGCCGCGGGACCGCCAGGATGATGGAGACCGCCGGCATCACCCCCGTGGCCACGAGGGTCCGCGCCGGCGACGAGGAACTCGCGCGCATCACCGGCGCCCGCGTGCCCACCGGTATCCCCGTGGTGATCGCCGACCCCGTCGTCGAGCGCCCTCGTCGGACCGACCGCGCCCGCCGCCGTCCCGGCTTCGCCGGCCGAACCCCGCAGACCGTCGCCGACTCCCGCCGCGGAGCCCCGAGGCGCGGCCCCGGCGCGGCGTAGCAGGCCGCCGCGTACGCGGCGTTGCGAAAGGCCCCGGCGGATCCCCGTCCACGGGGGTGACACCGGCTGCCCGGAAGCGGCCCGAACGAACCCGGTGAGCGCACCACACGAGCCCCGATTCCCGCCCCTTCCGGCGGGACCGACGCGAAGGACACCTCCATGACCAGCACCCCAGGACACGCCGCCGGCGCCGCCACGGTCGGCGATCTCATGAAACGCCCCGAGCTGCAGATCAGCGACGACGTCATGGTCGACACGGCGATGGACATCCTGCTGAGCTCGGGCGCGGACCACGCCATCGTCCGCGACGAGGAGGGCCGCTGCGCCGGCCTGCTGACCCGCCTGCACCTCGCACCGTTCCAGGCGCGGTCCTGGTACACCGAGCGCACCCCGGTGCGCGACATCGTCCACGACCGCGCCCCGTTCGCCACCACCGACATGACCGCCGCGGCCGCGGCCGCCGCCATGCGCTCCCGCGGCCTGGACGTGTGGCCGGTCGTGGACGGCGACGGCCACGTCGTCGGACTGCTGAGCTTCTAGGCCGGCCGGGAGCACACGGGCCCGTGGCGGCGACGGGGGGACGCAGCGCGCAGGCGGCCGCAGCGGCCGCCGCCGCGCGACCTACTGGACGCCGCGGCCGTGTCCTAGTCTGGGGACATGTCGAACCCTGACGGACTCCTCGTTGACATCGCCGCGATGGTCGAGTCCGAGCACAACAACCAGATGTCCCTGACCGTGGTCGTCCCCGGCGCGGTGATCACCGGCAGGCTCGCACCGGTGGCCCTGTGGTGGGAACGGGTCGCGGAGGTTCTCCAGAGCTCCGACCACCTGAAGCCGTTCGCCGCACTGTTCACCCAGCCCGTCGAGGGCGCGCCGGCGCGGCCGACCCACCTCCACCTCCATCGGGCGAAGATCCTGCAGGGCGACTTCGGGCTCCCCCACACCGGAGGCATGTACCGCATCGCCATCGAGGACATCAGCAGCTGGACGGTCGGGGACCTCAGCTACTCCGACACCTGACAGCGGGGCCCGCTATCAGGGGAAGTACAGCGCCGCCTTCTCCAGGACGTGCCCGGTGAACATCCCGCCCCACGCGACCCGGCCCCGGTACATGGTGACCCTGCCGGTGCCGGGTGCCGCGGTCTGCACCACGACGGGCCGGCCGACCAGGGTCGTGCCGAGGACCCGGGCGTCCTTGGCCGCCCAGTCCGTGGCGGACCGCCGGACGCTGCCGCTGACCAGGGCGGGCAGGATCATCGCCGCGTTGCGGGCGCCGGGCAGGCCGCTGCGCAGGTGCTTGCAGTAGTCCATCGCCCACCCCGTGAAACCGTGCAGCGAGGCCTGGTCGACCTCGGGGACGGCGGCGGCGAGCACGAACAGCTCGACCTTGGTGCCGAACCACTTCACCTTGCGGTCCGATCGGCTGCCGATCACCACGCGATGACCCTGCCAGGTGGTCGCGGTCACCACACAGCCGTCGGCCCTCAGCCGCGCGCCGAGCCCCTCCAGGTACGTGGTGGCCGCCGCGTCGGCCGGGGACTCTCCGTCGATCTGCTGCTCCGTCATGTCCCCGATCCTGCACCAGGGGTACGACAGCGGGAAGGCCCGGACGTGATCGGCCGAGCCCCGCCCGGACGGCCGCGCAGGTGCGAGACTGTCCCGGGCCCGTGGCGGCGAATCGGTGGACGGACGGCGGACGGACGGAGGACGGATGGCACAGGACCTGACGGCGCTGGCCGTGGCCGTGGTGGGTGTCGCGGGCACCATGGCGGCGCCGTGGCTCGCCCAGCTCGCCCGCCGCTCCGAGCTGCGGCTGGAGGCCGAACGCGCCGACCGGACGCGGCGGCAGGACCGCGACGCGGCCGAGTTCGAGCGGCGGCGCGAGCGCTACGCCGCACTCAACGAGTACGCCCGCACGTTCCGGACGTCGACCCTCGACGTCGCGCACGCCCTGCGGCGCGGCGAGAGCGTGCCGGCGGCGACCTGGGAGGCGCTCGCCGGGGCCCGAGAGGCCTACCGCGCGGAGTACGCGCAGGCGCAGATGATCCTGCCCGAGGCGACCCTCGACATCGTCTCCGAGGTGAGCCGCTGCCTCAGCCACGGCTACCAGCTCGTCCGGTCCGCGGCCGCGTCCGCCGACCCCCGCGCTGCGTCCGCGCAGGCGGTGGCCTGGCTGGAGAATCCGCTCTCGGACGGTGTGTGGCTGCTGCGCCGAGCACTCCGGGAGGACCTCGGGGTCACCGAGGCCACCCACGACCTGCCGCAGCGGGCGGCCGGTCTGCGCAGCGCCCGCAGGGCACAGGCGGCGACGGTGCCGAGGCTCCCGCAGGGGCGTGACGCCGGCTGACCGCCCGGAGCCGGCCGCCCGCCTCGAAGCGCTCTAGGAGCCGAGGACCGGGGTGGTCCGTTCCGCCAGGTCCGGCACGCCGAGCTCCGCGACGGTCGGGGCGGGGAGGGCCTGCTCGGCCCAGATGACCTTGCCGCGGGGGAAGTAGCGGGTGCCCCAGTGCGTGGTGAGCTGCGCGACCAGGAACAGGCCGCGGCCGCCCTCGTCGGTCGTCGCCGCGTACCGCAGGTGCGGGGCGGTGCTGCTGCCGTCCGACACCTCGCAGATCAGGGCGCGGTCGCGCAGCAGCCGCACCCGGACGGGCGGCGAGCCGTAGCGGATCGCGTTGGTGACCAGTTCGCTGAGGATCAACTCGGTGCTGAACACCAGGTCGCCGAGGTCCCATGCCTCGAGCGTGGCCGTCGTCCAGGCGCGCAGGTCGGCGACGGCGGCCGGGTCGATCGGCACCTCCCGCTCGACGATGTTCTCCGGCGCGATCACCTGGGTGCGGGCGATCAGCAGGGCCACGTCGTCCTGCGGCCGCGCGGGCAGCAGGGCGTCGATGATCGCCTGGCAGTTCTCCTCGGGCCCCCGGCGGCGCTGGGCGAGGACGTCGCGCAGCAGCTCCATGCCGACGTCGAAGTCCCGCGAGCGGTCCTCGATGAGCCCGTCGGTGTAGAGGACGATCTGGGTCCCCTCGGGCAGGTACACCTCCGCGGTCTCGAAGGGCGCACCGCCCGCGCCCAGCGGCGGGCCCACCGGCAGGTCCGGGAAGTCCACGCTCCCGTCGGGCCTGACCAGGGCGGGCGCGGGGTGCCCGGCCCGGCCGATGGTGCAGAGCCGGGTCACCGGGTCGTAGATCGCGTACAGGCAGGTGGCGCCGGAGACGCCCGTCCCGGTGCTGCCGTTGCTCTCCTCCTGGTCGATGCGGTCGACGAGCTCGTCGAGGTGGGCGAGCAGCTCGTCCGGGGCGAGGTCGAGTGCCGCGAAGTTGTGGACGGCGGTGCGCAGCCGGCCCATGGTGGCGGCGGCGTGCAGGCCGTGGCCGACCACGTCGCCGACGACGACCGCGACCCGGCTGCCGGGCAGCGGGATCACGTCGAACCAGTCGCCGCTGACCCCGGACTGTGCCGGCAGGTAGCGGTGTGCGACCTCCAGTGCGCTCTGGTCCGGCAGCGCCCGCGGCAGCAGGCTGCGCTGCAGGGTCACCGCCATGGCGTGCTCGCGGGTGTACCGGCGGGCGTTGTCGATGCTGACCGCGGCCCGCGCCACGAGCTCCTCGGCCAGCGACAGGTCCTCGTCGTCGAACGGCTCGGGCTTCTGCGACCGCCAGAAGTTGGCGACGCCCAGGATGATGCCGCGTGCCTTCAGCGGCGTGGTGATCAGCGAGTGCACCCCGTAGTCGAGGACGCGGCCCGTCCACCACGGATCCTGGGCCTGCCAGCCGTGCGCGACCGACAGGTCGGGGACCACCTGGGAGAGCCCGCTGTCGAAGCCCTGGGCCTGCGGGGTGGACGGGACGAAGTTGATCAGCTCGCCCCGGGGGTAGAACGGATAGTCCTCGTCGATGCCCTCGATGGCGACCCGGCGCAGCTCGATGGCGCCGCCGGCCGGCTCGTCGCCGCGCAGGACGGGGTCGGCGAGGTCGACGGTGACGAAGTCCGCGAGGCCCGGCACGGCGACATTGGCCATCTCCTCGGCCGTGCGCACCACATCGAGCGTCGCGCCGATACCGGTGCCGGCCTCGTAGAGCAGGGCCAGGCGCTTGCCCGCCGCCTCGGCCTTCCCGGAGACCGCCATCAGCTCGGTGGAGTCGCGGATGGTCGCGACCGACCCCATGGCGCCGCTGTGGCGGTCGGTCGGCCGCTGGTTCACCACGAGCAGCCGGGCGCCGGACCGGTGCACCTCGTCGGTGGCCTCCCGGCCGGACAGCAGCAGCTCCGCAGTGAGCGGGTCGAGGTGGTCCAGGTCGGCCACGTGCCGGCCCTCCGCGTCGGCCGGCAGGCCCAGCAGCTCCTTCGCCTCGTCGTTCGCCAGGACCAGCCGGCCGTCCTGCCCGACGATGACCACGCCCTCGCGCACGGCGTGCAGGACGGCGTCGTGGTGCTCGTACATGCGGGTCATCTCGGCCGGGCCGAGTCCGCGGGTCTGGCGCTTCAGGCGCCGGGTGGTCAGGGCGGTGCCCGTGGTGGCGATCGCGAGGGCGGCGGCCCCGGTGCCCAGGATGACCGGCAGTTGGCGGTTGCCGGCCGAGGTGACGTTCTTGACCTTGAGCCCGGCCGAGACCAGGCCCACCACCGACCCGTCGGGGGCCTTGACCGGGACGACCGCCTGCACCTCGTGCCCGAGCGGGCCGTGCACGCTCTCGGTGTAGATCTGGCCGGCCAGCGAGGGGCCGATCGTGCCGACGAAGCGCTTGCCGATCCGGTCCGGCAGGGGGTGCGTGTAGCGGATGCCGTGGGTGTCCATGACCACGATGAAGTCGACGCCGGCGTCCTTGCGGGTCGCCTCCGTGATCGGCTGCAGGATCGTGGAGGGGGAGGGCGTCTTCAGGGCCGCGACGAGGCCGGGGGAGTGGGCGAACGCCTCCGCGACGCCCACCGACCGGTTGCGCGCCTCCCGGTCGCTGGCACTGCGGGACTCCAGGACCAGGGCCAGGATCGCGCCGAGCACCAGCAGCACGACGACCACGACCTGGACGGCGAACACCTGCCCGGCAAGGCTCCGCGGACTCCATGCGATCCGTGACTGCTTGGAGGCGCCTTGGGAACGGCCGTTGCGTTCGACCATGCGTCCTTTCTAGCACCGCTTCGCGGGTGACCACGAAGCGTGGCGATTCTCCGGCCGGACGCCGGCGTGTCGGGCCAGGGATTTCGCTCGGTCGCGGGGCAGGCCCAGGGCGCCCGCGTCGTCCGGGCGACGGGTGGGTGGTGCGCGGGTCGTCGAGCCGGGGGCCGCCCCCGCCGTAGCGGTTTGCTTCCGTGGAGGTGCACGGTGTCACGGGGCGGCAGGTCAGTTGCCGTCCGCCGCACCGCCGTTGCCGTCCGTGGCGGTGGTCAGGCAGCCGAGGGCCGCGGTGGCCAGGGCGGTGATGCCGGTCGGCACGGCGAGGCGCAGGTCGGCGCGGAAGCGCGGGGAGTGGTTCGGTGGCAGGGCCGCGAGCTTCTCCGCGGCCGTGCGGCCCGGGGCCTCGGCCCACTGGCGGGGGCCGGTGGCGCCGAGCATCCAGTAGGCGGTGCGCACCTGCGAGGAGCCGTGCAGATGGGCACCTGCAGGCCCGTACAGCGGGAAGTCCTCGGTGGCGGGGGACGGCGGCCAGACGGCGACGCGTTCGGGGCCGAACACGGCCCGGTGGGCCCGGCGGACCTCCTCGGAGCGGACCGGGTCGCAGACGGTGGCGGGTGTGCGGGAGAGCACCCGCACGGTCGGCTCCTGCGGGCAGTCCGAGGCTGCGCACTCCGCAGCGGCGATCCGGCGGACGGCGGCGGCGATCCGGTCGAGGGTCTCCTCGGAGCAGGCCCGCACGCTGACCTCCAGCACGGCGGTGTCGGGGATGATGTTGCCCCGGCTGCCGGCGTGCAGTGAACCGACGGTCAGGACGGCGTGCTCGGCGGGTGAGGTCTCCCGGGGGACGACGGCCTGCAGCCGCATCACCAGGGCGGCGGCGGTCAGCACCGGGTCGACGGCCAGCTGCGGGGTGCCGGCGTGGCCGCCGCGGCCGTGCACCGTGATCTCCAGCAGGGTGGAGGCCGCCAGCAGGGGGCCCGAGCCGTGGGCGACCATGCCGGCGGGCAGCGGGGCGGTGTGCTGGGCGAGGACGGTGTCGGGGGCGCCGAACCGCTCGTACAGGCCGTCGGAGAGCATCGCCCGGGCGCCCTCCAGGGTTTCCTCGGCGGGCTGGCCGACCACCAGCAGGGTGCCGGACCAGCGGTCGGCGGCCCTGGCCAGCAGGTCGGCGGCGCCGGCGGCACAGGCGAGGTGCACGTCGTGGCCGCAGGCGTGGGCGACCGCCACGGCTCGGCCGTCGGCGTCCTCGGCGGTGGCCGTGGCGGCGTAGGGCAGGTCGCTCTCCTCGCGGATCGGTAGCGCGTCCAACTCGGCGCGGAGCATGACGACCGGGCCGGGGCCGTTGCGCAGCACTCCGACGACGCCGTGGCCGCCGATGCCGGTGGCGGTGCGGTAGCCGGTGGTGGCGAGCCGCTCCGCGAGCAGCGCGGCCGTACGCCGCTCGGTGCCGGACAGCTCGGGCCGGTGGTGGACGTCCAGGCAGAGGGCGACGGCGGGTGCGGACACCTCGGGCACGGCCTCCAGCACGGGGGCCGGACCCGGTGGCGCGGGCGGGTGCGCCGTGGCGGCGGTGGTCGGAGGCGCTTGCGTGCGTCCGGTCATCGGGAGGTCTCCCATCGGTCGGGTCGAGCGAAGTGGGGCCGGGCCGGATCGTGTCGGTGCGGGCCGGGCCGGGTCATCAGCTGTTGCGTCAGAGAGAGCCGAGGTACCGGTCGTCCGTTCCCGCGGGTCCCCCGGAGGGGTGACAGCGGGGTGACAGCGGTGTGCGCCCCGATCTGCCAGCAGGCCCGGATAGAACAGGTGGCGGCACAGCGCCCGGGCGGTGCCCCTCCGGGGGGCGGCGGGCCGTGCCGTGCGCTGCGGCCGTCCGGCCGGAGCGGTCCCGCAGGATTGAGGAGGAAGCACGATGGAGAAGTCCCTGGCCTCGCTCGCCGAGGAGATCCTGGAGCTGGAGTCCGAGACCTTCGAGATCACCGACTACTCGGACGCCAGCGAGGTCATGCTGGGTTCGTCCACCAGCTGCAGCTCGACCAGCACCTGCAGCAGCACGACCAGCACCACCAGCTGCACCGCCTGACCGTTCGACGGCCGCTCCCGGGCGGGTCCTCCCCACCAGGAGGGCCCGCCCTGTCGCGTGCCCGGCCGGCCGCGGACCACGACCCGCCCCGCCCCATGCGTCCCGCCGCTGTGTGCGCCCCCGGGCCCGCCGGCCCGCGCGGGCCCGGTCTCACGGGAAGGGGTGCGGCACCCGCCGCAGCTCGTCCTCGGCCAGGTCGGTGGCGCGCCACCCGGCCTGCCGGAAGGCGGTGCGCAGCCGGGGGAGGCGCAGGGCGCGCTGCCGGTCCCAGCCGAAGTCGATCGGCAGCAGTCCGGGCACCAGCGTGCAGACCGTGTGCAGGCCCATCCGCTCCTGCTCCGGTGTGGTCTGGTCGACGACGACCGCCTCCAGGCCGGCCGCGGCCAGCGCGTCGACGCACAGCAGCAGGTCGTCCCGCAGGTCGAGGGTGCGCGGCCGCCGCTGCTCCCAGTCCCGGTACACCTGCGCCATCGGCAGGACGGCCGGCGGCTCCAGGTAGCTCCGGGCGTGCCGGGCCATCTGCGGCAGGCCGAACAGGGCGGCGTGGTCGGGCAGCCGGCGGACCAGCGAGAAGTCCTCCGCCATGGCGGCGAGCTCGTCGGGCCGTTCGCGGACCTGGCGGGGCAGGTGCGGGATGTAGGTGAGGATCTCGGCGAGTGCGGACTCCACGGCCGCGACCGGGTCGAGGGCGGCCGCGGCGGCGAACGCCAGGGTGCCGGGCCCGCCGTCCCGGCGGACGGCGAGGCCGGTGACCACGGGGACCGGCAGGTCGATGCGGTTGTCGAAGGCGTGCACCTCGTAGCCCTGCAGCGCGGCCCGGTCGGCCATCGCCCGCACCGCCGTGCCCTCGCAGGAGGCGAGGTCGATCTCGGTGAGCGCGGCGGCGCCGTACCAGCCGAGCAGGAAGGCGTCCCGCTCCATCAGCTCCAGGAGGCCGAAGAGGGCGGCCTCCTCCAGACAGCTGCCGGTGGCGCAGCCGTTGGAGCACTCGAAGACGAAGCTGTCCGCGGCCACCCCGGCGCCGTAGTGCACCAGGCGGGCCGGGACGAGCACCGGCCGTCCGTCGCCGAGGACGTGGCCCGGTACCCACGGGATCGGCCGGTCGGGTGCGAACGGCCGCAGGGCCGGGTCGTCGCGGTAGGTCTGCGGCGCGTACGTCCCGCAGGTGCGCGGATCCAGCGCCCGGCCGCCGAGTTCTTCGTACGAGGCGGTGAGCAGCGGGGTGCGGCAGCGGCGGTGGGTGCCGGCGTAGCGTTCCAGGCCCTCCAGGAGGGCGAGGCGGCGGCTGGCGGCGAAGGAGTCGGCCTGGCCGCTCCAGGTGACGTCGGTCAGCCCGGCGTAGCCGCGCATGAAGACCGTCCCGGCGACCGGGGCGGTCGTCGGCGAGGTGACGTCCGTCCAGGTGGCGGCGCCCAGGACGCCGCAGACCGGGTTCGCGAGCGCGGTGGCGGGCAGGGCGTACGACTCCGGTCGGCGCAGCCGCAGCGCGTCCGCGGCGGGCTTCGGCCGGGAGGCCGGCACCAGCCGCTGTGGCACGCCGTCATGCGGCGCTGCGTCGTGCGGCGCTGCGTCGCCCGGCCGTGCCTCGGACGCAAGTGCCTCGGCCGGCGTCCCGGCGTGGCAGTGCGGGCAGAGCGGTTCGGGCAGCAGCGGGACGGTGCCGGCCTGCAGGGTCTCCAGGTCGAGCCGGGTCACCCGGGCCAGGCCGTCCGGGAACGGGGCGGCCCGCAGGGTGCGGAGGTGGAGCGCCCACACCGCGTCGGCGAGGAAGGCGGGCAGGGCCGGCCACCGGCCGGCTGCCCGGGTGGCGGTGCCGGTCTCCATGGCGTTGCGCTCGGAGCGGGTGCGCAGCCGCTGCCAGCGCATCGCCAGGCACTGCCCGCAGGCCGCACCGGGGCCGCCGCCCCAGGGGCCGATCAGGACGGCGTCGCCGGCCAGGTGCACCACGGCGCCGGCCCGGCGCGCGGCGTGCGCGTCCCGGCCGGGCTGCAGGGCGTCGTCGGCGCCGAGCGGCACGACGGCGGGCGGTCCGGCGGCGCGTGGTCCGCGGCCGTGGCGCCCGCGCAGGGCCAGCTCCAGCAGGCCCCAGGCCTCGCCGGTGGCAGCGCCCGCCGCATGGCCGGCGGGAGCGTTGGCAGGTGCGGTGGCGGCGGTCACGACCGGTTGCTCCAGCGGAAGAGTCGGAGGGCGATCAGGGTGAACAGCGCGGCGAAGCCGGCCAGTCCGCCGCAGGCCAGCGCCAGGTCGGCGGCCCCGCCGCGGCCGGACAGCGTGTCGATGACGCCGTCGTTGAAGTAGCGCAGCGGCAGTGCCCGGGACAGG
Source organism: Kitasatospora sp. NPDC059571 (assembly GCF_042735675.1). Taxonomy (NCBI): domain Bacteria; kingdom Bacillati; phylum Actinomycetota; class Actinomycetes; order Kitasatosporales; family Streptomycetaceae; genus Kitasatospora; species Kitasatospora sp. NPDC059571. The sequence goes on along the minus strand of NZ_JBHWBW010000117.1, from coordinate 7,150 downwards.
CCCTGCAACCAGCCGGGCATCAACTCGCTCGGGTAGAACGAGCCGGACAGGAACGCCATCGGCACCATCACGCAGTTGGCGATCGCCGCCACCGCCTCCGGTGTGTCGGCGAGGCTGCCGACCACCACGCCGAGCGCCATGAACGCGGTGATGCCCAGGACCAGCACGGGAATCATCAGCGGCCAACTGCCCGCCGGCCGCAGGCCGAACGGGGGCAGCAGCGCCACCCCGGTGAACAGCGCCGCCTGGACGAGGCCGACGGCCAGCGACACCGCCACCCGGGAGGCGAGCACCGCGGCCAGCGGCGTGGGCGTGCGCCGGATGAGCCGCAGCACGTCGTCGCGCCGCCAGTGCATCAGGGTGAAGGCCACCCCGAACAGGGCGGCATTGCCCACGCCCCAGGACAGCACCCCGGGCGCGATCCGGTCGATGTACGCGGCGCCGCCCGCGGTGACCTGCTGCCCCTGGAAGATCAACCCGAAGACGACCAGGAAGACCAGCGGGAAGGCGAAGGTGAAGAAGACCGTGGTGCGGTCGCGCAGGTACGCCCTCGCGCCGGCCCGGGTCAGGGCCGCGGCGGCGCTCGTCCGGGGGGCCGGTCCGGCTGCCGCCGGGCCGCCGGAGGCGGGGAGGGCCGGGCCGGCGGAGGTCTCGCGGGCCGTTTCGGGGGTGCTCATGCGGGGTGCTCCGATCCGGTCAGGGCGAGGTAGGCGTCCTCGAGGGTGGCGCTGCGGGTCTGCACGGCGTCGAGGCCGACGGACTCGCCGACCGCGGCCAGCACCCGGCCGGCGGCGCGGGTCTCGATCACTAGGTCGCCGCCCTGGACGGCGGCCCGCTCCACGCCCTCGATCCGCCGGGCCTGCTCGACGGTGAACCGGTCGGCCGGGATGAGCAGCCGGGTGGGCGCGCCCAGTGCCCGGACCAGGTTCGCCGGGGAGTCGAGGGCGGCCAGCCGGCCGCGCGCCATGATCGCCACCCGGTCGCAGAGCGCCTCCGCCTCATCCAGGTGGTGGGTGGTGTGGACGATCGTGCGGCCCTCGCCGCGCAGTGCGCGCAGGAGCTCCCAGAGCGAGCGCCGGGCCTCCGGGTCGAGGGCGGCAGTGGGTTCGTCGAGCAGGATGAGCTCCGGCTCGTGGAGCAGCGCGGTGGCGATCGCCAGGCGTTGGCGCTGGCCGCCGGAGAGGTCGTCGACGCGGACGCCGGCCTTGGCGGTGAGGCCGACCCGTTCCAGCCCGCGCTCCGCGGTGCCGGGGCCGAGGCCGTGCAGGGCGGCGACGGTCTCCAGGTGCTCCCGGGCGGTGAGCCGGGTGAAGAAGGCGGAGGCCTGGGTCTGCACGCCCAGGCGGGCGAGCAGTGCCGTGTTGCGCGGCCACGGGGGCTGCCCGAGCACGGTGACGGTGCCGGAGTCGGCCCGGCGCAGCCCCTCGACGATCTCGACCAGGGTGGTCTTGCCGGCCCCGTTGGGGCCGAGGATGCCGAAGAACTCGCCGCGTCCGACGGTCAGCGAGACGCCGTCGACGGCCTGCACGTCGCCGTAGCGCTTGCGGACGTCCTCCAGCACCACGGCTGGTCCTTGGGCTGTTGCCGGTGGGGTCACGGTGTGCGTCCTTCGTGTCGTTCGGGCTGCTCTGCACGTACCGGTGAATCGAGGTGATGATCCGTCAATTCTGTCTCAGGGAAACCGATCTGGCCGCCGCGCGGCGGTCCCGGCGGCGCCGGGCGGTCAGCCCCGCCGCCCACAGCAGGAGCGCCGCGGCGACCAGCAGGGGCGGGACGAGGGCCGCGCCGCCGCCGTACCGGTGGGCCAGCAGGGTGGAGGCGCCGGCCACGGCCCCTGCCGCCGGGCCGCCCAACAGCAGCCCGGCCAGCAGCCCGTAGCCCCCGTACACCAGCCGCGCCCGGGTGCCGTACGCGGCGATGCCCTCACCGCGGCCGGCCGCCCCGACCGCGGCCAGGCGCAGGAAACGCCGGCTGCCCTCGGCCAGACGGGAGACCCCCAGCGCGTAGCCGAGCAGCTTGTAGCCGTCCAGCGGCGGCAGTGGCACCAGGTTCGCCAGGCCCATCGCGGCGCCGAGCAGCAGCAGGCCGCCCAGGCCGTGCCGGGCGGAGCCGTCCGGCAGCACCAGCCACACCGGGTAGCACGGCAGCAGGAAGGCGAGGTTGGCGACGGCGCCGGCCGCCGCGGTGGCAACCTGGTGGCGGCGCCTGGCGAAGAAGGGCACGTCCTCCACCCGGCAGTACAGGTAGGTGACGGGCAGCCGCCAGCGCAGGCCGATCTCGGTGACGCGGCCGCCGTACGCCCGCCCGACCACACCGTGCGCCAGCTCGTGCAGGGCCAGACTGGTCCACAGCACGGTGCCCACCGCCAGCAGCAACACCGGCTGCTCGGACAACCGGCCGAGGTCGCGGAGCAGTTCGCCGGTGCGGGCGGCCAGCAGCACGGTGAGCGCCCCGGACAGGGCGAGCAGGAGAGTGCCGAACCAGCGGGTGCGGGCGAAGGCCGTCCGGGCGTGCAGCCGGTCCAGCAGGGCCGGGGCGTCGGCGACCAGGCGGGTGCTGCCGCTGAGCACCGTGGAGCGGCGCCGGACCTCGGGCCCGGTGGTGCCCGCGGGCCCCGCCACCGGCCGGGGATCGGGCCGCGGGCCGTCGGCCATCAGCCCGCGGCCGTACAGCAGGCGCAGCAGGTGCTCCCAGTGGGCGTCACCGAGCCGGCTGCCGAACCGCCGCGCGTACTCCTCGCCGACCTCGCGCAGGGTGCGCCGCCCGTCGAGCCGGCACAGCACGAACCACTCCTTGGCGCGCAGCTCGTAGCGGCCGCCGCCGACCGGGTCCTTGACCAGGTGCAGCTCGACCGGACCGCGCAGCACCGGCGGACCCACCAGCAGGTCGGTGCGGCGCGCCGGGCGGAGCTCCTGCAGCACGGGGCCGCTCATCGGGCCCCCGTCGCCGGGGCGGCCGCCTCGCGCAGCGAGCGCGCGAGCACGTAGGACAGGAACGCCTCGTCCCGGACGGTCACCGACAGCCGGTTGTTCGTCATGTGCAGATAGGGGAAGAGCAGCATCGGCAGCGCCTGCGCGGGATCGGTGACGTGCAGCCGGCCGCCCCGGTGCGCATCGAAGTCCAACGCGCCCGCCGAGGCCAACTCGGCTGCCCGGGAGACCAGATCACGGCAGTGCCCGGCCCAGCCGCGCAGCATCGGCGGCAGCCGCTCGTCCGCCCGCCCGGCGACGGCGGCCCGCACCTGCCCGAACCGCCGCCCGAGATCCGCGCCCATCGCCTCGTACGCCCGGTCGTAGCCGCGCCGCGCGGTGTAGTCCGTATCGGCGAACGCCTGATCCCAGAAGGCGTGGTAGCGCTCCAGGAAGCGCACCAGCTCCTCGTCGTCCGCGGGCAGGAAGGTCGCGGCCATCACCATCATCAGCTGCGCCGCGGTGCCGAGCAGCACCGTGCGCAGATGCAGGTTGGCGCTGCGCGCCGTTTCGATCACCAGCTCGCTGGAGTGCCGGAAGTGCCACTCGGCGAGCGCGACCCCGGCCGGACCGCCGTACTTGCCGAACTCCGGCTCGTACGGCTCAAAGCTGTAGGAGTTGTTCGGCCGCAGCGCCATCCGGCCGTCCGGGCCGAGCAGCGCCTCCCGCTCCTCGGGCGCGAACTCCAGGCGGAACAGGTTCTCGTACAGCTCCGCGAAGAAGCCGCCCTCGACCGCGTACAGCGCCGGGCGGGCGCGCAGGAACGCGGCCACGGCCTCCTCCGTGCGGGCCCGGACCTCGGCGGCCGCGGCCGGTGAGGAGGGGCGCAGCCGAAGGCGCAGATGCGGTCCGTGCAGCCAGTAGTTGATGAAGAAGAAGCCGGCCAGCAGCCCGTCCTCCGCGAGGGCGCGGACCAGCGGCCGCACGCACTCCAGCAGCAGCGGGCGGGAGCCGGCGGCATAGAAGACGTGGACGGCGATCCAGTCGCCGGGCCCGGCCCCGGCGGCGGCCGGGCCGGGCAGCGGGTCGGGCAGGGGGTGCGCCGCGGGAGCGGTCATGTCAGTCCACCGGTTCCTCTCCGGTCGGGGCCGCGAGCGCGGACCGGGCCCGCTGCGGAAGCTCCGGCACGATCTCCAGGGCGAGTTCCGCGACGTGCCGACCGCGCGCGGACCGCACGTGCAGGGCGCTCTCGGCGGGCAGCATCTCCTCCAGCACGACCCGGTCCGCGCCGTCCCCGAGCCGGCCCTCCAGCGCACCGAGCGAGAGCGGGCTGTCGAAGTCGACGTACTGCGGCTTGGCGCCGCCGGCCCAGGCCGGCCCGGCGCCATCCGGCGCCGCCCGGTGAACGGTGGCGAAGGCCCGGTCCGGCACCCCGTGCGTGCGCCGCCAGCGCCGCCAGCGCAGGTACCAGGCGGCCTCGTCCTCGCCAGGGGCACGCCGCGGCAGCGCACCCGCCGGGGCGCTCCAACTGCGCCGGGCCAGCACCACGCCGTGGTGGCGCACCCGCGGGCGGGTGGTGACGCCGGCGGTGGCGGGACCGGCCGGCACCCCGGCCCACACGTCGGGCGCCGGGCGGGAGGTCGGCGAGAGCAGCAGCAGCGTCCGGGGCACCTCGGGCAGCACCATCGGCACCAGGTAGCCCAGGTAGAGCGGCACCACCTCGCAGGCGAGGCGCCGCGAACGCACCACCAGCCGGTCGGCGGCCTCGTCGTGCTCCACCACCAGGTCCTCCAGCGGGAGGCGGTCCGCCTCCGGCACGGAGGGCAGCTCACCGGGGCAGACGATCTGATACCTCGTCAGCCGACTGTGCAGATTGAGATTGGTGGTCGCCGACCCGGCGGCGATCTCCGCGAACACGGCGCCGTCCGGCCGGAGTCCGTCCAGCTGCTCGCGCAGCCGCTGCGACAGGCCGGCCCCCGCGGCATCCTCCGGTGCGGCATCGAAGAGCTGGGTGAACCGGGTGAAGGGGAAGCACAGGCCGCCGAAGGAGTCGTTGAGCACCACCAGCGGCTCCACCGGGTCACCGGCGAACTGCACGAAGTGGCTCTGCGGCGCGAAGCCGCCCAGTGCCGGGGCGAGTTCCGTCGCGACCTCCTCCACCAGCGAGTCGCCCAGGCGGATCTCCACGGCGTCCGCCGGCCGCCCGTCCCACAGGTCGCGCATCCCGGCGGCGAACCGCGCGCGGGCCCAATCCAGCGCCGTGATCTCCGGCAGCCCCAGCCAGTTCTCCTCGGGGGCGTACCCGCCGTCGGCGGTGCGCGTACCGCGCTGCGCGGTGAGCCTCAGGTACTGCTCGAAGAGGTCCTCGTGGAAGTCGTGCACCAGCCTGAGCAGGTCCTCGCAGCGCCCGCCGCGCCCGTACCTGGCCAGGAAGAAGCCCCGCAGGGTGAGCCGCTGCGGCAGCGCCACGTCGAAGGCCGGCAGGATCCGCGCCAGCGAGGCCAGCGGGCGGCCCGCCAGGTCCGTCCACGCGGGCAGCGCGCCGTTCAGGTCGGTCCCGCAGGCGCGCACGTCCTCGTACAGCAGGGTCTGCGGCAGTCCGCCCGCCGGCGCCCCCAGCGACTCCAGCAGGGAGCCGAGTTCGAGGCGCAGCCGCACCAGCAGATCACGGCGCTCCGCCAGGCCGGCCGCGGCGTACCGGGCCAGGCAGTCCGCAGCGCCCGCCAGCCGGTCCGCGGCATCCTCGGCCCAGGGCCGCCGCACCGCGCGCAGACCGGCCCGGAAGGCGTCCAGCGGGTCGCTCTCGTGCGGACCCTGCTGCAGGCCGGTCAGCCGTACGATGCCCAGGTCGAGCAGGGCCGACAGGTAGCGGTCGGCCTCCTCGGACGTCGAACCGGTCGACTCCCGCAGCCGGTCCGCCAGTTCGCCGTACCGGACGTCGCCGCGCCCGTGCAGCAGCGCCATCAGGCCCTCCAGCGCGCCGCTGCGGCGCAGGAAGAACAGCCGGTCCCCGGCCGCCTCGAAGCTCACCGGGGCGCTGTCGTCGCCGGCCGTCACCGTCCGGCGGACGTAGCGGATCCGGTCGTCGTCCACGCCCCAGCCCGAGGCGGCGGCCACCGGCAGATCCGCGCGGCGGGCCGGGTCCGCGGCCGCCGCGTCGGCGATCCGGCGCAGCACCACCACGTTGAGCTGAGGACGGCCGGCCCACTCTGCGCCGAGGTGCAGGATGCGGTCCACCGCGCCGTCACCGTCGCGGAACTCCCCGGGCACCACACCGGTGAAGGTGCTGAACGGACTCGTCTTGCACGCGGTGCGGTACAGGTACAGCAGCAGCGAGCGCTCCATCTTCCGCACCTGCTTCACGCCCAGCGCGGGATCCTCGCGCAGATAGGCGTCCAGTCGGCCGTCCAGGGTCGGCGAGGCCAGCAGCAGACCCAGTCGCAGCCGCTCCTCGCCGGCCAGGCGCCTCAGCTCCCCGCGGGCGCGGACGTCCTCCGCGGCGAGCAACTGCGCACCGCCGGAACGCAACTCCTCCCAGCGCTCGCGCTCCGCCAGCCACCGCGCCGTTCGCGCCGCGGTGCCGGCCGGCTCGGCGGGCTCGGCGGCTGCCAGCGCTGCCAGCAGCGCACGGGCGGCCGCCGGGTCACCGGGCAGCCGGTTGTTGAAGAGTCGTCGCCGCAGGTCGAGGAGGCTGCGCCGGACCGCCTCCTCCGGCACCGTCGCCACCAGCGCGGCCAGCGGGCCGCTCAACTCGATGCCCGCGGAACGCAGTCGGTCCTCCTCCGCCAGCACCTCCTCGGCCCAGTCGCGGGCCCGCGCACTGCGGAGCCCGTGCACCGCCTCCACCGGCAGCCCGGCCACGCGCAGCATGAAGGTGCGCGCCAGGACTCCGGAGACCGCGGCTCCGACCGCGGCGGGGGAGTTCACGAGGCCTCCCGCGGCCCGGTCGGCCCGGACGCGGTCAGCTCGTAGCGGAACGCCGCGGGCCGGGGCCGCTCATGGCCGACCATCATGATCAGCAGCGGGATCTGCCCGGTGCCCTCCAGACCCAGCTCCTCCGCGAACGAGACGCAGTCGAAGCCCAGCGCCACCCCGCACGCCAGCCCGGCCGCGGCGGCGGCCGTGTAGACGGCCTGCGCCGAGGCGCCCACCACGGCATTCACCAGCCGGTAGCGCCCGGAACCGACCGCCTCCCTCACCGCCGCCGTGCGCCCCGCCGGCCCGCCCACCCCACCCCCCAG
>NZ_JBHWBW010000116.1:9179-18979 GCF_042735675.1 Kitasatospora sp. NPDC059571 | reverse complement strand
AGCGCCGATGGTACTGCAGGGGGGACCCTGTGGGAGAGTAGGACGCCGCCGAACAAACTTTCAGGAAGCCCCCCACCCGTGACGGGTGGGGGGCTTCTCGCATTTTCGGACGTGTTCACGGAGCGATCGGCAGAGGCGGCGGGCGCCGACAGGGGTTACTCTTCGCCAATGCAGAACCTGACCCTTACGTGGCAGACGGCCGGCACCGCGTCCGTGGTGATGCTGGCGTCGGCGTTCGCGGTCGGGCGGGGCGGCCGCCGGCCCGGGGTGACGGCCGTGCTGCGGGAGGCGGGTGCGCTGCTCGGGCTGTTCGCCCTGTGGCAGCTCGTGGGGCACCTGTCGGTGATGAGCACGGACCACGCGCTCGACCGGGCGGACTGGATCCACCGCACCGAACTCTCCCTCGGCCTGCCGGACGAGGTGACCTGGCAGCGTGCGGTGCTGCCGCACCACTGGCTGATGACGGCGAGCAACTACTACTACGCGACGATGCACTTCGGCGTGATGCTCGTCCTGCTGCTCTGGATCTTCGTGCGGCACCGGCCGTACTACCCGTGGCTGCGGACGACGGTGGTGCTGACCACGGCGGCCTGCCTGCTGGTGCAGTTCCTGCCGGTGGCGCCGCCGCGGATGCTGCCGCAGGACGGCTTCGTGGACGTCGCCGTGCAGTACGGGCAGTCGGTGTACGGCGGCGCGGTCGGCGGGGTGGTGCCCGACCAGCTGTCGGCGATGCCCTCCGTCCACGTGGCCTGGTGCGTCATCGTCGCGGTGGCGGTGATCCGCATCTTCCGCTCGCCGTGGCGCTGGCTGGTCGTGCTCCACCCGCTGGTCACCATCGCCGTCGTGGTGGTGACCGCCAACCACTTCTGGGCGGACGGCGTCGTGGCCGTCGGCCTGCTGCTGGTCGCCTACCTCGTGCAGTACGCCTGGAACGGCTGGCGGCCCGCCCAGGAGACCGCGGCGGCCGCCGCCGGCGAGGCGACGGCCGACCGGGAGCGGTCCTCCGTCCGCGGCTGAGGCCCGCCCCGGACTCGGAGACCACAGGGGCGGCGGAGGCCGCGGGATCGGCCCCGGACACGACGGTGGGCCGGGCCCCGTGGGGGAGAGGCCCGGCCCACCCGTTCCCGGGGGTGCTACTTCAGCGGCAGGGAGAGCCGTCCGACGCTGCCGCCGGTCAGGGCCAGCGTGGCCGAGTACCAGGCGGACAGGCCGGCGACGGCCGCGACCCAGCCGGCGACCTTGAGGAGGCCGCCGCTGCTGCCGAAGGTGGCGACGGCGCTGAGCAGCATGGAGAGGGTCAGCAGGCCGTAGACGGCCCGGCCGAGCAGTCCGCCGCCGGCCCAGCTGGCCGCGGTCAGGGTGAGCGCGAGGAGCGCCCACAGCAGCAGGAAGAGCCCTGCAGCGTTCTTGCCCGCGCCGCCCGCGGCCGACCAGGTCGCCCAGAAGGCGCCGAGGGTGGTGAAGGCGGTGCCGGTGAACCGGTCGCCGCCGCGGAGCTGCCAGAGACCGGCGATGAACAGGGCGAGCCCGCCGACCAGGTTGGTCAGGGTGGTGGCGTCCTTGGCACCGGCGCCGCTGAGCACGCCGGTGGAGAGCAGGCCGTACGCCAGAAGGGTCAGTCCGAGGGCCAGGTATCCGAGGGGACCCGCGTCGGCTCCTGCGGGTCGGGCGTTCGCCCCGGTAGCTTCGTTGCTCACCGGAGGCTCCTTTCACTGGGTGCCGGGATGGCGGCGGTGAAGTCGGTGGGGGCCGCTCCGGGCACGGCGGTGCCGCGGCGCGGTGAAGGTGCACGGACGTGCGGTGGAGTGGTTGCGCGATGCCGGGCCGCGGGCGCACGGACGGTGCGTGCGGGCGGTGGGCCGGCGAGTGAGGAACCAGCGGCAGCGCCGCTGGTCGGATGCCCCTCCGGGGGGATCCCCGGTGATGTCGGTGTACCCGCCCACGCTGCCTTGTACCCTTGTGAATCACACAATTTGTACAGTCGTCAGCTGTCGGGTGGCGCTTCGCGACCGATTGCTGAACGGCAGTGAACGTCCGGGGGACTGCCGACTGGCGGAGTGTCAGGCGGTCCTGTCAGGAGGAGCGCTGCTGCGGCACTCTCAGGGTCAGGATCGCCATGTCGTCGGACGGCGGCTCCGGGGCGAAGCGCTCCACGGCGCGCTGGACCCGAGCGGCCACCGCGCCGGCGGTCAGGCCGGTGCAGCCGGTCAGCACGTCGGCCAGGCCGTCGTCGCCGAGCATCCGGGCGCCCTCGCGCCGCTCGGTCACCCCGTCCGTGACGCAGAGCAGGACCTCGCCCGGGGCGAGCACCAACTCCTCTGCGGTTAGCTCGAGTTCGTCCATCACGCCGAGCAGTGGCTGGGGCGAGGCGGCCTGGTCGACCCGGCCGTCGGTGCGCAGCCGCAGCGGCAGCGGGTGTCCGGCGCAGACCATCGACAGCGCGGTGGAGCCGTCCGGCCGCGGAGTCAGCTCGCCGTACAGCAGGGTGAGGAAGCGGCTGCGGGTGCCCTCGTCGAGGATGGCCGCGTTCAGGCGGGTGAGGACCTGCGGGGCGTCCAGCCCCTCGCGGGCCAGTAGGCGCAGCGAGTGCCGGGCGAGGCCGGTGACCGAGGCGGCCTCCGGGCCCGTGCCGCAGACGTCGCCGATGGCGAAGCCGTAGGTGCCCTCGCGGATCGGGAAGATGTCGTAGAAGTCGCCGCCGACCTCGTTGCCCTCGCCGGCCGCCTGGTAGAAGACCTCCACCTCGACGCCTGGGATCTTGGGCAACTCGGGTGGCAGCAGGGCGCGTTGGAAGGCCTGGCTGGTGGCGGTGCGCTCCGAGTAGAGCCGTGAGTTGTCGAGCGCGAGGGCGGCCCGGCGGGAGAGGTCCTCGGCGAGTTCGAGGATCTCCTGGCGGAAGCGCACCCCGGCGCCGACGCCGAGCACCAGCAGGCCGATGACCCGGTTGCGGGCGGCCAGCGGCAGCACGACGGTCTCGCCGAGCAGCCCGGCCAGTGCGGGGCTGTCGGCCAGTCCCTGGCCGCGCGCGGTGTCGGCGGGGCCGCGCCAGAAGCGGACGCCGGGGGTACGGGTCGCCTCCGGGGCCGGGGTCTTGTCGAGCAGGGCGCGCAGGGCGTCGATGCGGTCCTCGTCCTCGTGCAGGACGAAGGCCAGGTCGGGGCCGCCGGCCTGTTCGCCGGTGGTGTAGACGGCGCACCAGGAGGCCAGTGTGGGCACGGCCATCTGTGCCATGAGGGCGAGGGTCTGCTCGTGCTCCAGGGTGCCGGCGAGCAGGTCGGAGGCCTCCACCAGGAAGGACAGCGAGCCGCGGCGCAGCTGTTCGAGCTCGGTGAGCCGGGCGCTCTCCAGGGCGAGGGCGATCCGGTCGGCGGCGAACTGGAGCCGCAGCGCGTCCTCGTTGTCGTAGCGGCCGGGTGCGGCGGCGGCCACGCCGAGCGAACCGGTCAGCCGGCCCTCGACCTTGAGCGGGACGGTGATCAGGGAGCGCAGTGCGCTGCCGCTGAGCAGGGGTGCGGCGGCGGGCCGCAGGGCCAGGTCCTCGTGGACGGCCGGGAGCCGGGCGGAGTCGTAGCGGCCGGCGCCGGAGTCGATCGGCAGCCGGGCGTAGCGGCGGCCGGCCGCGGCGAGCCCGGTGGCCGCGCGCACCTCGAACTCGGTCTCGTCGTCGGTGGTGAGCAGCAGGTACGCGGCATCCGCGTCGAGGAGGTCGCGGGCCCGGTCGACGATCCGCTGGAGCAGGCCGTCGAGGTCGCCGAGGTCGGCGGAGGTGACCGGGCCGATCAGCAGGTCGAGCGGTTCGGCGGCGGAGGGCGTCTCCGCCGCGGTGCCGGGGCTGCGCAGAACGGCGCGGTCGGCCTCCTGGACCAGCAGGCAGAGCGTGGACGGGGTGCCGAAGGTGTCGCGCAGCCGGACCTGGACGCCGTACACCTCGATGGTCACGCCGTCGGCGGTGCGGATGCCGAAGCTGCCCTCCCAGCGGGCCAGGCGCAGGGTCTCGGCGAGGCCGAGCCCGATGCCGGCGGACTGCGGCCAGGCGGCGAGGTCGGCCCACGGGCGGCCGAGCACCCGGTCGGCCGGGTGGCGGAACAGCGCCTCGGCGTCGGTGTTCCAGCTGCGGACCAGTCCGTCGTCGTCGAGCTGGACCACGGCGACGCGCACCGGGCCGTCGGCGCCGGGGAGTTCGGTGCCGGGCAGGCTCGGGACGGCGTAGCGGGTGCCGAGCACGTGTTCGGGGAGCGGGAGGCGGAACCAGACGGTCTTGCGCCCGGCCGCGTACTCGACGCCCCAACAGGACGACAGGGCCGAGCACATGAGCAGTCCGCGGCCGCCCTCCCCGTCGGGGTCGGCGTAGCGCTCCGAGGCGGTGGGGACGTTGACGAAGGCGGGCAGGCCGCGTTCGGGGTGGCGGTCCGTCACCTCGATCCGGACGGTCTCGTCCTCGCGGATGCAGCCGACCTCGGCGGCGGTGCCGGCGTGCACCACGGCGTTGGTGACGAGTTCGCTGACCAGGACCACCGCGTCGTCGACGACCTCGGGCAGGCCCCAGCCGAGCAGCGCGTCCCGGACGAAGGCGCGGGCGGCGGCGGCCGACCGGTCGACCGGTTCGAAGGTGGCGGCTGCGCGCGCGGTGACCACGTGCCCACGACTCCTCTGCTCTGGTCCGGCTCTCCGGGGACTGCTTCGGCCGTCCTGCGCCCGTGCAGCGTTCCACCCTACTTTCCGCTAGGTACCCCGTGGGCCCGGGGCGTCGAAACAGATCCCGGAGGGTGATTCTGCCCACGGATACGTGCCGGTGCGGTGAACCCTGTGCAAGCGGACGGACACCGGGCGTCGGTGCTGACAGACTGGGGGGTCCGCAGCACCCGGCCGGCGCAGTACGGTCGAAGCGGCGCCGGTGGCCGGACACGGCCGCCGGTCCGCTCCCGAAAGGTACTGACAGCGGTACCGGACAGCCACGATGTGGGAGGGCCCCGTTGAGTTCGGCCACCAAGGACGCCATCGGCACGACCGGGGACGCGACCCGTTCCGGCGGCCGCCCGGCGCCGCAGGCCCGCGGCGCGGCGGCGCGGCAGCGCTCCGCCGCCCACGCCCGCGGTGCGGAGGCGGCCGACCTGCGCAAGCTGCTCGCGGCGCTCACGGCGATGCGCGACGGCAACTTCCGGCGCCGCCTGACCTTCCCCGGGGACGGGCCGCTGGCCGAGATCGCGGTGGTGTTCAACGAGATCGCGGAGCGCAACCAGCACCTCACCGGCGAGCTGGCGCGGGTGCGCCGGGCGGTCGGCCGGGAGGGCCGGCTCTCCGAGCGGCTGGAGACGGGCGCCGGCGAGGGCGCCTGGATGGCGGCGGTCGACAACTGCAACGCACTGATCGACGACCTGGCCCGGCCGATGGCCGAGGTGGGCCGGGTGCTCGGCTCGATCGCCGAGGGCGACCTCGACCAGCGGATGGAGCTGCGCTCGCTGCACACCAGCGGGGCGAGCTACCCGCTGCGCGGCGAGTTCCTCAAGGTGGGCCGCACCGTCAACGGGCTGGTCGACCAGCTGTCTGAGTTCACCGACGAGGTGACCCGGGTGGCCATCGAGGTGGGCACCGACGGCAAGCTCGGCGGCCAGGCCCGGGTGCGCAGCGTCTCCGGCAGCTGGAAGGACCTGGCCGACTCGGTCAACACCATGGCCGGCCGGCTGACCGCACAGGTGCGCAACATCGCCGAGGTGACCACCGCGGTCGCCAAGGGCGACCTGTCGCGCAAGGTCACGGTGGACGTCGCGGGCGAGATGCTGGAGCTGAAGAACACCGTCAACACGATGGTGGACCAGCTCAACTCGTTCGCCGCACAGGTGACCACGGTCGCCCGCGACGTGGGCACCGAGGGCCGGCTCGGCGGTCAGGCGCAGGTGCCGGGCGTGGCCGGCGTCTGGCGCGACCTCACCGACTCGGTGAACTTCATGGCGGCCAACCTGACCGCGCAGGTGCGCAACATCGCCGAGGTGACCACCGCGGTCGCCAAGGGCGACCTGTCGCGCAAGATCGAGGTGGACGCGCGCGGCGAGATCCTGGAGCTGAAGAACACCATCAACACGATGGTCGACCAGCTGTCCGGCTTCGCCGAGCAGGTGACGCGGGTGGCCCGCGCGGTGGGCACCGAGGGCATCCTCGGCGGCCAGGCGCAGGTGCCGGGCGTCGCGGGGGTCTGGAAGGACCTCACCGAGAACGTCAACTCGATGGCGAACAACCTGACCAGCCAGGTCCGCAACATCGCCCAGGTGACCACCGCGGTCGCCAAGGGCGACCTGTCGCAGAAGATCCAGGTGGACGCGCGCGGCGAGATCCTGGAGCTGAAGAACACCATCAACACGATGGTCGACCAGCTCGGGGCCTTCGCCGACGAGGTGACCCGGGTGGCGCGGGACGTCGGCACCGAGGGCATCCTCGGCGGCCAGGCGAGCGTGCCGGGGGTCTCCGGCACCTGGAAGGACCTCACCAACAGCGTCAACCTGATGGCGAACAACCTGACCAGCCAGGTGCGCAACATCGCCGAGGTGACCACCGCGGTGGCCCGCGGCGACGTGTCGAAGAAGATCACCGTCGACGCGAAGGGCGAGATCCGCGAGCTCGTCACCACCGTGAACACGATGGTCGACCAGCTGTCGGCGTTCGCGGACGAGGTGACCCGGGTGGCCCGCGAGGTCGGCACCGAGGGCATCCTCGGCGGCCAGGCCCGGGTGCGCGGCGTCTCCGGGATCTGGCGCGACCTGACCGACAACGTGAACTTCATGGCGTCCAACCTGACCGGCCAGGTCCGCAACATCGCCGAGGTCGCCTCCGCGGTGGCCCGCGGCGACCTCTCCAAGAAGATCACCATCGAGGCGCAGGGCGAGATCCTGGAGCTGAAGAGCACCATCAACACGATGGTCGACCAGCTGTCGGGCTTCGCCGAGCAGGTGACCCGGGTGGCCCGCGAGGTGGGCACCGACGGCACCCTGGGCGGCCAGGCGTCCGTCCCCGGCGTCGCCGGCATCTGGAAGGACCTGACCGACAACGTCAACCTGATGGCGAACAACCTGACCGGCCAGGTCCGCAACATCGCGCTGGTGATCACCGCGGTGGCCCGCGGCGACCTGTCGCAGAAGATCGACGTCGACGCCCGCGGCGAGATCCTGGAGCTCAAGACCAGCATCAACACCATGGTCGACCAGCTGGGCGCGTTCTCCGACGAGGTCACCCGCGTCGCCCGCGAGGTGGGCACCGACGGCCGGCTCGGCGGCCAGGCCCGGGTGCCCGGCGTGGCCGGCCGCTGGCAGGACCTCACCGAGTCGGTGAACGAGCTGGCGAACAACCTGACCCGGCAGGTCCGCGCGATCGCCCAGGTGGCCACCGCGGTGACCCGCGGCGACCTGTCGCCGCGGATCGACGTGGACGCGTCCGGCGAGCTCGACGAGCTCAAGGACAACATCAACCAGATGATCGCCAACCTGCGCGAGACCACCCGGACCAACAAGGACCAGGACTGGCTGAAGACCAACCTGGCCCGGATGTCCGGTCTGCTGCAGGGCCGCCGCGACCTGGAGGCGGTCGCCGCGATGATCATGACGGAGCTCACCCCGGTGGTCTCCGCCCAGCACGGCGCGTTCTTCCTGGCCCAGCCGACCGGCCGCACCGCCGAGCTGGTCACCGAGGACGACGACGAGAACGACTCCGTGCTCCGGCTGATCGGCAGCTACGGCTACCAGCGCCGGTCGATGCCCACCACCTTCCGGCCCGGCGAGGGACTGGTCGGCCAGGCCGCGGTGGAGCGCCGCTCGATCGTGGTCAGCCAGACCCCGCCCGGCTACCTGAAGATCTCCTCCGGCCTCGGCGAGGCCTCCCCGGCGCACGTGGTGGTGCTGCCGGTGCTGTTCGAGGGCCGGCTGCTGGGCGTGATCGAGCTGGCCACCTTCAGCCAGTTCACCGCCGTCGCGCTGGACTTCCTCAACCAGATCGCCGACCTCATCGGCGTCACGGTCAACACCATCAGCGTCAACACCAAGACCGAGGGCCTGCTGCTGGAGTCCCAGCGGCTCACCGCGGAGCTCTCCATGCGCTCCGCCGAGCTGGAGGCCCGCCAGGAGGAGCTGGAGCGCACCAACGAGGAGCTCCAGGAGAAGGCCGAGCAGCTCGCCCAGCAGAACCGCGACATCGAGATCAAGAACAGCGAGATCGAGGAGGCCCGGCAGATCCTGGAGGAGCGCGCCGAGCAGCTCGCCCTCGCCTCCCGGTACAAGAGCGAGTTCCTCGCCAACATGTCGCACGAGCTGCGCACCCCGCTCAACTCGCTGCTGATCCTGGCCAAGCTGCTCTCCGACAACAACGAGGGCAACCTCTCGCCGAAGCAGGTCGAGTTCGCCGAGACGATCCACGGCGCCGGCTCCGACCTGCTCCAGCTGATCAACGACATCCTCGACCTGTCGAAGGTCGAGGCGGGCAAGATGGACGTCCGCCCGGCGAAGATCGCCCTCGTCCAGCTCGTCGACTACGTGGAGGCCGCCTTCCGGCCGCTGGCCGCCGACAAGAACCTGGACTTCGCGGTCCGGGTCTCCCCGGACCTGCCGGTCACCCTGCACACCGACGAGCAGCGCCTCCAGCAGGTGCTGCGCAACCTGCTCTCCAACGCGGTGAAGTTCACCGACGCGGGCGCCGTCGACCTGCTGATCCGGCCGGTCACCAACGGCGAGGTCCCGCAGCACGTCCGCGAGCAGTTGCTGGAGGCCGGCACGATCGGCGACCCGGACGAGGAGCTGATCGCCTTCTCGGTCTCCGACACCGGTATCGGCATCCCCGGCAACAAGCTGCGGGAGATCTTCGAGCCGTTCCGGCAGGCCGACGGCGGCACCAGCCGCAAGTACGGCGGCACCGGCCTCGGCCTGTCCATCAGCCGCGAGATCGCCCGGCTGCTCGGCGGCGAGATCCACGCCGAGAGCGAGCTCGGCAGCGGCTCCACCTTCACGCTGTACCTGCCGCTGCGCGCCGAGGCGCCGGACGGTGCCGACCGCGCCGTCCAGCAGCCGCAGGTCCGCGCCGCGATCGGGGTCACCCCGGTCGGCGTGCCGGTGCCGGTCGGCGAGAACCCGGCCGAGCACTGGGCCCAGGAGGTGCGCGAGCTCGCCGAGGAGCGCCGCCGCGGCGCCGCCGAGCGCCGCCGGGCCGGGCACGGCGAGGTCGTCCGGCCGGCCCCCGCGCAGCACCTCGCGGGCGGCGGGCACGAGCAGTTCCCGCGGCAGCCCGAGGCCGACCGGCCCGGCGCGCCCGCGCAGTTCCAGGGCCGCTTCGAGGGCCAGCGGGTGCTGATCGTGGACGACGACATCCGCAACGTCTTCGCGCTGACCAGCGTGCTCGAGCAGTACGGCCTGACCGTGCTGTACGCGGAGAACGGCCGCGAGGGCATCGAGGTGCTGGAGCAGCACGAGGACGTCGCGCTGGTCCTGATGGACATCATGATGCCGGAGATGGACGGCTACGCGACCACCGAGGCGATCCGGCGGATGCCCCAGTTCGCGGGCCTGCCGATCATCGCGCTGACCGCCAAGGCGATGAAGGGCGACAAGGAGAAGAGCCTGGCGGCCGGCGCGACCGACCACGTCACCAAGCCGGTCGAGACCGACCACCTGCTGGCGGTCATGCGCCAGTGGCTGCCGGTCGGGTAGCCGCCACCGCCGCGGGGGCGGCGCCCCCCCGGGGGGCGCGCGGGGGCGCGCGCGGGGGGGGGGCCAACTGGGTGGGGGGGAGGGGCGGGGTCACCCCGCGCGGGGCCGCGCGCGCCCGCC
>NZ_JBHWBW010000116.1:0-9169 GCF_042735675.1 Kitasatospora sp. NPDC059571 | reverse complement strand
CCTGCTGGCTGTCTTGCGCCTGTGGCTGCGGGTGGGTTTGCCGCAACCGCCGCCGGCCGGCCCCAAGTGGCGGGCCCGGCCGGGAACCGGATAGGGTGCCGCAATCGTTGCGATCGGTGACCGGGCGGTAACACGGCGTCCGGCCCGGCCGGCCGCGGCACCCGCGCCACGGCGGCGACGGCGGGCCGGATCACCCGGGAGCGGTGTGGCGGGCAAGGGGGTACGGCTAGCATGACCGGGGCAGTAGTGGGCGGTACGCGTGTGCCGACCCTTGGCAGGCAACCGGTAGGAGGGCGGGTCCTGGTGCAGAAGGCGAAGATCCTCCTGGTCGACGACCGGCCGGAGAACCTGCTGGCGCTGGAGGCGATCCTCTCCGCGCTCGACCAGACGCTGGTCCGCGCGTCCTCGGGCGAGGAGGCGCTGAAGGCGCTGCTCACCGACGACTTCGCGGTGATCCTGCTGGACGTCCAGATGCCCGGCATGGACGGCTTCGAGACGGCCGCCCACATCAAGCGCCGCGAGCGCACCCGCGACATCCCGATCATCTTCCTCACCGCGATCAACCACGGCCCGCACCACACCTTCCGCGGCTACGCGGCCGGCGCGGTGGACTACATCTCCAAGCCGTTCGACCCCTGGGTGCTGCGCGCCAAGGTGTCGGTCTTCGTCGACCTCTACATGAAGAACTGCCAGCTCAAGGAGCAGGCGGCGCTGCTGCGCCTCCAGCTGGAGGCGGGCGAGGCGCCCGCGCTCGGCGGCGCGCTGATCGGCGAGCTCTCCGCCCGGCTGGCGGCGGTCGAGGAGCAGGCCGAGGCCCTCGCCAAGCAGTTGGACGGCAGCCCCGAGACGGCGGCCGCGGCGTCCGCGGCCCACCTGGAGCGCAAGCTCGCCGGTCTGCGCCGGGCGCTCGACGCGCTGCGGCCCGGCTCGGGCTGAGCCGCGCTCCCCGGGCCGCGTGCCCGGCTGAACGCCCATCACCTGCACCCGGCCGGGTGACGCACCCCGCGGGGTGACAGCGTGTCGGCGACACGACCCACCGGCGCGCTCGGTCACATGTGCGCGGGTGCCGGGCGCCGGTAGGCTGCTGAGCCATGGCCACACGTACGCCCGGCAGCGCGGCGCGCAACTCGAAGCCCGGGCCGGCCAAGAAGGCGCCGGCCAGGAAGCCCGCTGCGCCGGCTGCGCCCCGCAAGGCCGCCGCGGCGAAGCGGGCCCCTGCCAAGAAGGCGGCCGCCCCGCCGCCGCCCCCGCCGCGGCCGATACTCTTCCGGGCCGTCAGGGCGGTCTGGCTCGGCGTCGCGCACTCGATCGGGGCGGTGTTCCGCGGCTTCGGCACCGGCGCGCGCAACCTCGACCCGGCCCACCGCAAGGACGGCGTCGGCCTGCTGCTGCTGGCGCTCGCCCTGGTCACCGCGGCCGGCACCTGGTTCAGCCCGCAGGGCTGGCTCGGCGAGGTGGCCACCAACGTGGTGTCCGGCCTGTTCGGCCGGCTCGACGTGCTGGTGCCGCTGCTGCTCGGCGCGGTCGCCTTCCGGCTGATGCGCCACCCCGAGGTGCCGGAGGCCAACGGGCGGATCGTCATCGGCCTGACCGCGCTGGTGGTCGGCATCCTCGGGCTGGTCCACATCGGCTGCGGAGCGCCCGTCATGTCCAGCGGGGCGACCCGGATACGGTCCGCAGGCGGGATCGTCGGCTGGGCCGCGTCCACCCCGATGATGGCCGCCGCCGGCCCGCCGCTGGCCGTGCCGCTGCTGCTCCTGGTGGCGTTCTTCGGCCTGCTGGTGGTCACCGCCACCCCCGTCAACCGGATCCCCGAGCGGCTGCGGCAGCTCGGCGTGCGCCTGGGCGTGGTCGAGGCACCCGCCGCACCGGCCGGCGACGTCCCGCCCGGTGCCGCCCGCGAGCTGTCCACCGAGCCCCCCGAGGACGCCGACCCGGACGCGCTGCCGTTCACCATCGACGGCGGGGCCGACGAGGAGTCCGGCCGCGGCCGCCGGCGCCGCCGCCGCAGGGCCGAGGAGCCGGAGCCCGCGCCCGCCGGGCCCGACATGTTCACCAAGGACCCGTACCAGACCCGGGACATCGCCGCCGGGGTCGCCGCCGAACTCGACGGCGCCCTGCTGTACGGCGTGCCCGGCTCGCCCGCCGTGGCCGGCATGCTCCACCAGGTGCCGGACCGCACCGCCCCGCCCGAGGAGCCCGCGGTGCCCGCGGCCCGCACCGAGGGCGCACCCGAGGGCCACGGCCCGGCGCCGGTGCGGATGGAGCAGCTGCGCCTGGCCGGGGACATCACCTACGCCCTGCCGCCGCTGGACCTGCTGGAGCACGGCGCCCCGGCGAAGTCCCGCTCCAAGCTCAACGACGAGGTCGTCAGCCAGCTCACCGGCGTGTTCGCCGAGTTCAAGGTGGACGCCCGGGTCACCGGCTTCACCCGCGGCCCGACGGTCACCCGCTACGAGGTCGAGCTCGGCCCCGCCGTGAAGGTCGAGCGGATCACCGCGCTGGCCAAGAACATCGCCTACGCCGTCGCCAGCCCGGACGTGCGGATCATCTCGCCTATCCCGGGCAAGTCCGCGGTCGGCGTGGAGATCCCCAACCGGGACCGCGAGATGGTCAACCTCGGCGACCTGCTGCGCTCGCGCGCCGCCGCCGAGGACGACCACCCGATGGTCGTCGGCATGGGCAAGGACGTCGAGGGCCACACCGTGATGGCCAACCTCGCGAAGATGCCGCACATCCTGGTCGCCGGCGCCACCGGCGCGGGCAAGTCCTCGTGCATCAACTGCCTGATCACCTCCGTCCTGGTCCGCTCCACCCCGGACGAGGTACGGATGGTGCTGGTCGACCCCAAGCGCGTCGAACTGACGGCGTACGAGGGCATCCCGCACCTGATCACGCCGATCATCACCAGCCCGAAGAAGGCCGCCGAGGCGCTGCAGTGGGTCGTGCGCGAGATGGACATGCGCTACGACGACCTGGCGGCGTTCGGCTTCCGGCACGTGGACGACTTCAACGCCGCGGTCCGGGCGGGCACGGTCAAGCCGCCGCTCGGCAGCGAGCGCGAGCTCTCGCCGTACCCGTACCTGCTGGTGATCGTCGACGAGCTGGCGGACCTCATGATGGTCGCGCCGCGGGACGTCGAGGACTCGGTCGTCCGCATCACCCAGCTGGCCCGCGCGGCCGGCATCCACCTGGTGCTCGCCACCCAGCGGCCCTCGGTGGACGTGGTCACCGGCCTGATCAAGGCGAACGTGCCGTCCCGGCTGGCGTTCGCCACCTCGGCGATGGCCGACTCCCGGGTCATCCTCGACCAGCCCGGCGCGGAGAAGCTGATCGGCAAGGGCGACGCGCTGTTCCTGCCGATGGGCGCCTCCAAGCCGGTCCGCATGCAGGGCGCGTTCGTCACCGAGGCGGAGATCGCCAAGGTCGTGCAGCACTGCAAGGACCAGATGTCCGCGGTCTACCGGGACGACGTCACGGTCGGCGGCGGGCCGAAGAAGGAGATCGACGAGGAGATCGGGGACGACCTGGACCTGCTGATCCAGGCCGCCGAGCTGGTGGTCTCCACCCAGTTCGGCTCCACCTCGATGCTCCAGCGCAAGCTGCGGGTCGGCTTCGCCAAGGCGGGCCGGCTGATGGACCTGATGGAGTCCCGCGGCATCGTCGGCCCGAGCGAGGGCTCGAAGGCCCGGGACGTGCTGGTGAAGCCGGACGAACTGGACGGTGTGCTGCTGACGCTTCGCGGGTAGCCGCCTCTCACCCGTTCGGTGGAATGTGATAGGTAAGGGAACCGCGCCGAGGACCCGGCGCGTCCCCTTCGGAGCGGGGACGAACGGTGCGTCCGGCCTGGGCTGACGTTCTGTCAGGAGGGCTCGGAGGTTCGCCCACGTTCGGGCCTATTCCGCTTGAGAAACGTTCCGCCCCCGCCCCTAGACTGTCTTCTCAGCAGGTGGCCAACGCTCGAAAGGCGCGTCCAGTGACCATCGGCAAGTCCCCCGACCGTGGCAACCGCCGGCCCTCCGCCCGCACGTCCCGGAACGTCCCGGGGCAGCCGGACCAGACGGCCGGGCCGGAGGCCGCCGACCTTCCCACCATCGGCCGCGTGCTCACCGTCGCCCGGATCGACGCCGGGTTGACCGTCGATCAGGTCAGCTCGACCACCCGGGTCCGGGTACCGATCGTGCACGCCATCGAACAGGACGACTTCTCCCGCTGCGGCGGCGACTTCTACGCCCGCGGCCACATCCGCGCGCTCGCCCGCGCCGTCGGCGTGGACGGCGACGCGCTGGTCGCCCGCTACGACGCCGCGCACGGCGGCGCGCCCGCCGACCGCAGGCCCACCCAGCTGATGGACACCGCGCCGATCAAGGTCAAGGACCACCGGCGGCCGAACTGGACGACCCCGATGGTCGTCGCCATCGTCGCGGTGGTCGCCCTGATCGGCTTCAACCTGTTCAGCGGCCGCTCCGCGGACCAGCCGGCCGGCGCCGCCGGCGCCCCGCTCTCCGCCGGGTCGTCCTCCGCCGCGCCCTCCGCCCAGCCGCCGGCGCCCGCCCCGAGCCTGGCGCCGATCGCCGCCGCCCCGGCCGACAAGGTCACCGTCAAGCTGGTCGCCGAGAAGGCCACCAGCTGGGTCTCCGCCAAGGACGGCAAGGGCAAGGTGCTGTTCGCCAACAACCTCGAGAACGGCCAGGACCAGACCTTCACCGACGCCAAGCAGATCACCCTGGTGCTCGGCAACGCCGGCGCCGTCCACGTGTACGTCAACGGCAAGGACCTCGGTTCGGCGGGCGCCGACGGCCAGGTGGTGCACGTCACGTACACCCCGGGAGACCCGCAGGCGGGCTGAACCGGGGCATTCGACCACCGCGCGCGGCCTCCGGGGCGAACGGCACCGGGGGCCGCGCGTTAATCTTGGCGTCATGCCTGAACGCCGTACTGTCGCCCTTGTCACGCTCGGATGCGCCCGCAACGAGGTGGACTCCGAGGAACTCGCCGGGCGACTGGAGGCCGACGGCTGGCAGTTGGTCGACGACGCCGCCGACGCCGACGTCGCCGTCGTCAACACCTGCGGGTTCGTCGAGGCCGCCAAGAAGGACTCCGTCGACGCCCTGCTGGAGGCCAACGACCTCAAGGGGCACGGCCGCACCCAGGCCGTGGTCGCGGTCGGCTGCATGGCCGAGCGCTACGGCAAGGAGCTCGCCGACGCGCTGCCCGAGGCCGACGGCGTGCTCGGCTTCGACGACTACACCGACATCTCCACCCGGCTGCAGACCATCCTCTCCGGCGGCCACGTCGAGGCGCACACCCCGCGCGACCGCCGCAAGCTGCTGCCGCTGACCCCGGTCGAGCGCCAGGCGGCCGCCGCCGAGGTCGCCCTGCCCGGCCACGGCGCCCCCGAAGACCTCCCCGACGGCCTCGCCCCCGCCTCCGGCCCGCGCACCCTGCGCAAGCGCCTCGACGACAGCCCGGTCGCCTCGATCAAGCTGGCCTCCGGCTGCGACCGCCGCTGCTCCTTCTGCGCCATCCCGGCCTTCCGCGGCTCGTTCATCTCCCGGCGGCCCTCCGACGTCCTGAACGAGGCCCGCTGGCTGGCCGGCGAGGGCGTCACCGAGGTCGTCCTGGTCAGCGAGAACAACACCTCGTACGGCAAGGACCTCGGCGACATCCGGCTGCTGGAGACCCTGCTCGCCGAGATCGCCGACATCCCCGGCATCGAGCGGATCCGGGTCAGCTACCTCCAGCCCGCCGAGATGCGCCCGGGCCTGGTCGAGGCGATGTGCGGCACCGACCGGGTCGTCCCGTACTTCGACCTGTCCTTCCAGCACTCCGCGCCGGCCGTGCTGCGCCGGATGCGCCGCTTCGGCTCCACCGAGCAGTTCCTGGAGCTGCTCGCCGGCATCCGCGCCAAGGCGCCCGAGGCCGGCGCCCGGTCCAACTTCATCGTCGGCTTCCCCGGCGAGAGCGAGGAGGACTTCGCCGAGCTGGAACGGTTCATCGGCCAGGCCCGGCTCGACGCCATCGGCGTGTTCGGCTACTCGGACGAGGACGGCACCGAGGCCGCCACGCTGGACGGCAAGCTGCCCGACGAGGTGGTCGCCGACCGGCTCTCCCGGCTCTCCCGGCTCGCCGAGGAGCTGACCGCGCAGCGCGCCGAGGAGCGGATCGGCAGCGAGGTGCTCGTCCTCGTGGAGTCCGTCGAGGACGGCGTCGTGGAGGGCCGTGCGGCCCACCAGGCGCCCGAGACGGACGGCCTCACCACCCTGCTCGGCGCGGACGACGCCGAGGTCGGCCAGTACTACCGGGCCACCGTGGTCGGCACCGAGGGCGTCGACCTGGTGGCCGAGGCCGTCGCGCGCCACGTGCCGGGAGCGGACGCGTGACCAAGGGGCCCGGCGCCCCGACCGCGGCCCGCCCCGGCCGCTCCGGGGCCGCGCCGTCCCCCGAGCCGGGCCTCTGGAACATCGCCAACGTCCTGACGATGGTCCGCCTGCTGCTGGTGCCGGTCTTCGTGCTGCTGCTGTTCGCCGACGGCGGCCACGACCCGAAGTGGCGCGCCGTCGCGTGGGCCTCCTTCGCCGTCGCGATGATCACCGACGTGTTCGACGGGGAGCTGGCCCGCCGCAAGGGCCTGATCACCGACTTCGGCAAGATCGCCGACCCGATCGCCGACAAGGCGATCATGGGCGCCGCGCTGATCGGCCTGTCGATCCTCGGCGACCTGCCGTGGTGGATCACCGCGGTGATCCTGGCCCGCGAGCTCGGCATCACCCTGATGCGCTTCTGGGTGATCCGGTACGCGGTCATCCCGGCCAGCCGCGGCGGCAAGCTCAAGACCCTCACCCAGGGCATCGCGGTCGGCATGTACGTCCTGGTGCTGACCGGCCCGCTGGCCACCGCCCGCGCGGTCGTGATGGGCGTCGCCGTGCTGCTGACCGTCGGCACCGGGCTCGACTACGTGGCCCAGGCCGTCCGGCTGCGCCGCGAGGGCCTGGCCCGCGAGCGGGCCGAGCGGGCCGGCCGGTGAGCGACGGCACCGACCTGGCCGCCGCGGTGCACGCCGCACTGCGCGAGCACGGCGGGACGGTCGCCGTCGCCGAGTCGCTGACCGGCGGCCTGCTCGCCGCCGCCCTGGTCGACGTGCCCGGCGCCTCCGCGACCTTCCGCGGCTCGGTCACCGCCTACGCGACCGAGCTGAAGGCCTCGGTGCTGGGCGTGGACGAGGGCCTGCTGGCCGTGCACGGCCCCGTCCACCCGGTGGTGGCCCGGCAGATGGCCGACGGCGTGCGCCGGCTGCTCGGCGCCACGTACGGGCTCGCCACCACCGGGGTGGCTGGCCCCGAGCCGCAGGACGGCCTGCCGGTCGGCACGGTCCACGTCGCCTGCGCCGGCCCCGGGGGAACACAGACCGTCTCCCCGGTGTTGTCAGGGCAACGTGCGAGAATCCGCGCAGCGACGGTGACCGCCGCCCTGGAGCTGCTCCTCGAGCGTCTAGCGAGTTCCGGTCCGCCGCGCTGAGGTTTGCTGAAATCGCTGAACCGGCCGCCCGAGCTGGTGGATCGTGTTACAGCACCGGCCCCGGGCGGGCAGAACTCAACCAGCCGGCCACATCGCACCTGCGGGCCGCGCACCCGGATCGCAGGCGGTGACGGCCCGGGCGGGCACAGAACGGGAGGGGACAGCCTTGCAGCCCAGAGTGAACACGACCACGGTCCCCGCACGCGATGCGGACGAGGCGGTACGGTGGGGACGTGACATCTCGATCCGCAGTCCGAGGAGGGAGGCACCGATGATCCTGCTCCGTCGCCTGCTGGGCGATGTGCTGCGTCGGCAGCGCCAGCGCCAGGGCCGCACACTCCGCGAGGTGTCGGCGGCCGCCAGGGTTTCGCTCGGCTACCTCTCCGAGGTGGAGCGGGGGCAGAAGGAGGCCTCCTCCGAACTGCTCTCCGCCATCTGCGACGCGCTCGATGTCCGGATGTCCGAGGTCATGCGCGAGGTCAGCGACGAGCTGTCGCTCGCCGAACTTGCGGCGATGGCCACCCTCTCGGAGGGTGATCTGCTGAGGCCGGTTCTCGAACCGGTGCCGCTTCCGGGTCCTGCGGTCGACCGCTCCGGAACGACCGTGCCCAAGGCTGCCGCCATGGACGTGGTCGCGGCCTGACCGGACCTCGCCCTCCCCGCGGGGAGCGAGTGAAGGAGGCGCGGTGCGTGGAGTCGGCATCCCGCGAACGGCGATGCGCTTGGCAGCGGCCGGGCGGCGCCACCTGTCCAGGTGGTCCGTACCGGCCGTTCTGCTGTCCGCGGCCGGACTGCCGCTGCTCGGCTGGTGGCTGGTCGGCCCGGACCTGGCCGCCCGCGGCGCCACGCTCGGCATACTCGCGGCCGGGTGGTGGGGGCTGGGGCTCGTCCCGGTGCACAGCGACCCGAGCCGGACGGGGCCGGCCCGCCGGACCCGTACCGTCCGCCCGCCGGCGGACCCGGCGGGGGCTCCGGCCGCTCAGCCCCTCTGGTCGCGCAGCCGGTAGCCGCGCGGGGTCGGGTGGAAGCCCGCCTCCTCCAGCGCCTGGCCGAGCGGTGAGGTCAGCGCCGCTGCGCCGTTCGCCCGCTCCACCGTGACACTGCCGAGCGCCCCCGCCCGGACGGCCTGTGCCAGCGCCTGGACGGCCGGCTCCAGGGCCACCGCGTCCGGCGCCCAGGACAGCAGCGACTTGCCGCCCCGCTCCACGTACAGCACCAGCTCGCCGTCGACCAGCACCACCAGTGCGCCCGCCTTGCGGCCGGGACGGTGGGCGGCCGTGTTCCCGGCCCCCTCGGCTGCCGGCGGCTCGGGCCAGGGCAGGGCGGCCCCGTAGGCGTTGGCCGGGTCGGCCGCGGCGAGCACCAGGGCCTCCGGCTGTTCGGCCGTGCGCCCCGGGGCGGCGGCCGCCCAGCCCTGGGCGCCCGCCCGCTCCAGCCGGCCGCTGACCGACCGCAGCCGGTCGGCGGCACCGTCCATGGCGAACTGCGCGCCGCCCAGGCCCTCCACGAAGTACCCGCGGCGGGCGCGGCCGCGCTCCTCGAAGGCCGACAGCACTCGGTACACCCCGGCGAACCCGCCGGGCACCCGTTCGGCCGCGACCGTGCCGCGGGTCAGCACCCCGTGCCGGTCCAGCAGGCCCTGGGCCCGGGC
>NZ_JBHWBW010000115.1:0-18984 GCF_042735675.1 Kitasatospora sp. NPDC059571 | reverse complement strand
GCCCCGGCGGGGGCGCTCTGCTGCTGGGTCTCGGTCATCGTGCTGTCCCTCCTCGTCCGTCCGTACCGTGCTCAGTCCGCCACGACGCGCACCGCGCCGGGCACGTACTCGCGCTGCCGCACCACCCGGTACCAGCCCTTGGGCAGCGCGATCGCGGCGTGCTCCTCGTGCACCACCCGGCCGCCCTCGGGCAGGTGCAGCCATGCGGTGCCGAACGGCCCGGCCTCCCGCCGCAGCGTGCCCGGGCCGACCACCGCGTGGGCGTGGCCGGTCACCTCGCCGAGCGCCAGCACCAGCCGGCCGCGGGCGTCCCGCGGCAGCGCGGCCAGATCGGCCGCCACCCGCGGCACCGCGGCCTCCCCGACCGGCACGATCAGCACGTCACCCTGGCGGTACATACGGCCCTCCCCGCATCCGGGCCGGCGCCGTGCCGGCCTCCACGAGGGGAAAGCTAGGGCGGGGCTCTGACAGTGCGTCGGCGGGCGGCCCCTCCCGCCGGGATGTCGGGGCGGCCTGGTAGACAGATCCCGGCCGACCGGACGTCTCCCAGGAGCAGCGCATGGCGATCAGCAAGCACATCGAGCAGTTCGGCGGGCTGCCCGTCGCCGACGTCATGTCCGCGCTGGACGAGGGCATCGCGCTGCCCGCCGCCGACGCCGCCGCCTGGCGGATCGCGCTGGAGTACGAGGACGAGCGGACCTTCGCCGAGGCCTGGCAGCGCTTCCTGGGCGCGGTCGACGCCGAGCGGGTCACCACCGTGATCATCGGCAACTGGTCGCAGGACGACCCCGCGCCGCTCGCCGGACCGCTCGCGGAGATCATCGGCTCGGCGGGCCGGCTGCCCGCGCTGCGCGCCCTGTTCGTCGGTGACATCACCTTCGAGGAGTGCGAGATCTCCTGGCTGCAGATGTGCGACATCACCCCGCTGTTCGAGGCCTTCCCCCGGCTGGAGGAGCTGGTGGTGCGCGGCGCGAGCGAGGACTGGGACGGCAACGGCGGGCTGGCGCTCACCCCGCTGCGGCACGAGCACCTGCGCCGGCTGCGCCTGGAGGCCGGCGGCCTGCCCGGCAGCGTCGTCCGCTCCGTGGCCGCCTGCGACTTCCCCGCGCTGGAGAGCCTGGAGCTGTGGCTCGGCGTCGACCAGTACGGCGGCGACTGGACGCTGGAGGACCTCGCGCCGTTCCTCGCCGGCACCCGGCTGCCCGCGCTGCGCCGCCTCGGCCTGCAGAACAGCACCCGCCAGGACGAGATCTGCGCGCTGGCCGCGCAGGCCCCCGTGGTGACCCGCCTCGCCGACCTCTCGCTCGCCATGGGCGCGCTCACCGACGAGGGCGCCGCCGCCCTGCTGGAGGGCCAGCCGCTCACCCACCTCGCCTCGCTCGACCTGCACCACCACTACCTCACCGAGGCGATGCAGCAGCGGATCGCCGAGGCGCTGCCGGGCGTGGCCGTCGACCTGTCCGACGCCCAGAAGTGGGACGACGAGTGGCGCTACGTCGCCGTCTCCGAGTGACCGACCGACCGATCGCAGGAGCCCCCCGATGACCGACGTCTTCCACGGCCTTCCCGTCCACCAGCTGCTCGACGCCCTGGACCGCGGCGACGAGCTGCCCGCCGCCGGTGCGGCCGCCTGGCGGATCAACCTCGGCTACCGCGCCAAGGAGCCCTTCGAGCAGGCCTGGCAGCGCTTCCTCGACGCGGTCGA
Source organism: Kitasatospora sp. NPDC059571 (assembly GCF_042735675.1). Lineage (NCBI taxonomy): Bacteria > Bacillati > Actinomycetota > Actinomycetes > Kitasatosporales > Streptomycetaceae > Kitasatospora > Kitasatospora sp. NPDC059571. The sequence goes on along the minus strand of NZ_JBHWBW010000115.1, from coordinate 17,279 downwards.
CACCACGCAGGTGCGAGCCCTGGTGCTCGGCGCCTGGTGGTCGGGCGACTACGACGGGCTGGCCGGCCCGCTGGCCGCGATCACCGGCAGTGCCGAGCGGCTGCCCGCGCTGGAGGCGCTCTTCCTCGGCGACGTCCGGTGGGACGAGTGCGAGATCTCCTGGCTGCAGATGTGCGACATCACCCCGGTGTTCGAGGCCTTCCCGCGGCTGACCCGGCTGACCGTGCGCGGCGGGTCAGACCTGCGCCTGCACCCGGTGCGGCACGAGGGGCTGCGCTCGCTGTCCTTCGAGACCGGAGGCCTGCCCGGCCGGGTGGTGCGGGCGCTGGGCGAGTGCGAGTTCCCCGCCCTGGCCGAGCTCGACCTGTGGCTCGGCGTGGACGAGTACGGCGGCGACCACACCCTGGAGGACCTGGCGCCGCTGCTCACCGCGACCCGGCTGCCCGCGCTGCGCTCGCTCGGCCTGCAGAACAGCGAGTACCAGGACGACATCGCCGCCGCCGTCGCCCAGGCGCCCGTGGTGGCCCGGCTGGAGCACCTCGCGCTGGGCATGGGCGTGCTGACCGACGAGGGCGCCGCCGCCCTGCTGGAGGGCCAGCCGCTCACCCACCTCGCCTCGCTCGACCTGCACCACCACTACCTCACCGAGGCGATGCAGCAGCGGGTCACCGAGGCGCTGGCCGGGGTCGACGTCGACCTGTCCGAGGCGGAGGACGAGGAGGACGAGGAGGACCGCTACGTCGCGGTCTCCGAGTAGCCCATGACCGAACGGCTCACCGTCCTCGGCAACCCCGGCCACCGCCGCGTCGTGCTGTTCGCCGCCGCGGCGCGCGCCGCCGGGCTGCCCGAACCCGCCGTGCTGCCCTGGCTGGACGTGCTGCGCGGCGGGTACGAGCTGCCGCCCGGCACCGTGCTGCGGATCGACTCCCCCGGCGAGGACGCCGCGGTGGACGCGCTGCTGCGCGGGGGCGTCCTCGGCGCCGGGTACGCGCCGACCCGGGTGGAGGGCGGCGCCGCCTGGTACGCCGGGATGTGCGCCGCGCTGCGCGGCCTGGCCGGCCGGCCCGGGGTGCGCCTGCTCGGCGACCCGGACGAGATCGCGGTGATGTTCGACAAGCGGGCGGCGCACCGCCGGCTGGCCGCCGCCGGGGTACCGGTGCCGCCGACGCTCGACGGCCCGCCGCCCGCCGGCTGGAGCGAGCTGACGGAGCGACTGGCCGCGGCCCGGATGCGCCGGGTGTTCCTGAAGCCGGTGCACGGCTCCTCCGCCTCCGGCGTGGTGGCCCTGGAGTTCGGCCCGCGCGGGCAGCTGCAGGCCACCACCTCCGCCGAACTCGCCCCGGACGGCCTGCACAACTCGCTGCGGGTGCGCCGCTACCGCACCGAGCCGGAGGTCGCCGCCCTGGTCGACGCGCTCGCCCCGGACGGCCTGCACGTCGAGCAGTGGGTGCCGAAGGCCTCCCAGGCCGGCCGCTCCGCCGACCTGCGGGTGGTCGTGGTCGCCGGCCGGGCCACCCATGCGGTGGTGCGCACCAGCACCCGGCCGATGACCAACCTGCACCTCGGCGGCGCCCGCGGCGACCTCGCGCTGGCCAGGGAGGCCGCCGGCCCGGCCTGGCCGCGGCTGCTGGAGACCGCCGAGCACGCCGCCGCCTGCTTCCCGAACTCCCCGGTGGTCGGCGTGGACGTGCTGCCCACCGCGGGCTGGCGGGGCGCCGTGGTCGGCGAGGTCAACGCCTTCGGCGACCTGCTGCCCGGCCTCACCGGCCTGCCCGGCGGCCCCGCCGAGGGCCTCGACACCTACGGCGCCCAGATCGCCGCCCTGCTCACCGCACCACCCCGGACGGAAACACGCCGATGACCGATCAGATCCCCGACATGAACGGCGTGGTCGGCAGCCACGACCTGCTGCTGGTCACCCTGGACACGCTGCGCCTGGACGTCGCGCAGGAGCTGGCCGCCGCCGGCCGCATCCCGCACCTCGCGGCCCACCTGCCCGGCGGGCGGTGGGAGGAGCGGCACACGCCCGGCAGCTTCACCTATGCGGCGCACCAGGCGATCCTGGCCGGGTTCCTGCCCACCCCGGCGAGCGCGGACGGCCCGCACCCGCGGCTCTTCGCGGCCCGCTTCGCCGGCTCGGAGACCACCGAGCCGCGCACCTGGGTCTTCGACACCCCGGACCTGCCCTCGGCGCTCGCCGCCGCCGGGTACCGGACGGTCTGCATCGGCGGGGTCGGTTTCTTCAACAAGCAGGGCCCGCTGGGCTCGGTGCTGCCCGGGCTGTTCCAGGAGTCCCACTGGTCACCGGAGATGGGCGTGCCCTCGGCCACCTCCTTCGAGGCGCAGGTCGCCCGCGCCGAGCAGGTCTGCGCCGAACAGCCCGACGGGCAGCCGCTGTTCCTCTTCATCAACGTCTCCGCACTGCACCAGCCGAACTGGTTCCACCTGCCCGGGGCGACCCGCGAGCACGGCGACACCCGGGAGAGCCACGCGGCCGCGCTGGAGTACGTCGACGCGCACATCGGGCGGCTGTTCACCGCGATGAGCCGGCGCCGCCCCTGCTTCGCGATCGTCTGCTCCGACCACGGCACCTGCTACGGCGAGGACGGCTACACCGGCCACCGGCTGGGCCACCCGGTGGTCTGGACGGTCCCGTACGCGCACTTCACGCTGCCCGCCGCCGAGGAGGCCGCCCGATGAGCACCGCCACGGCGAGCGCCGACTCCCCGTACCGGGCGTACGTCTACGCCTACCCGCACAAGACCGCCTACCGGCCGCTGCCCGGGCGGCCCGCGCTGCGGGAGCTGTGGGCGGGCGAGCCGCAGCACGCGCTCTCGCTGTACCTGCACATCCCGTTCTGCGAGGTGCGCTGCGGCTTCTGCAATCTGTTCACCCGGATCGGCAGCCCGGAGGGCCTGACCACCGCCTACCTGGACGCGCTGGAGCGGCAGGCCCGCGCCGTCCGGGACGCCCTGGACGCGGACGCCCGGTTCGCGCTGGCGGCCTTCGGCGGCGGCACCCCGACCTATCTGACCGCCGCCGAGCTGACCCGGCTCTGCGACATCGCCGAGCACCAGATGGGCGCCGACCTGCGGGCGGTCCCCCTCTCGGTGGAGGCCTCCCCGGACACCGCGACCGCCGACCGGCTGGCGGTGCTCGCCGAGCGCGGCACCACCCGGCTCAGCCTCGGCGTGCAGTCCTTCCTCGACGAGGAGGCCCGCTCGGCCGTCCGCCCGCAGAAGCGCGCGGCGGTGGAGGCCGCGCTCGGCCGGGTCCGCGAGGCGGGCATCCCGGTGCTCAACATCGACCTCATCTACGGCATCGACGGCCAGACCGAGGCCAGCTGGCTCGCCTCCCTGGACGCCGCGCTCGCCTGGCAGCCCGAGGAGCTGTACCTCTACCCGCTGTACGTCCGGCCGCTGACCGGGCTCGGCCGGCGCGCCGCCGACGGCCCCTCCCCCGCGTGGGACGCCCAGCGGCTCGCCCTCTACCGCACGGGCCGGGACCACCTGCTGGCCGCCGGCTACGAGCAGGTGTCGATGCGGATGTTCCGCCGGATCGGCGCGGCCACCGCGAGCGCCGGAGAGTACGCCTGCCAGACCGACGGCATGGTCGGGCTCGGCTGCGGCGCCCGCTCGTACACCTCCGCGCTGCACTACTCCTTCGACTACGCGGTGGACGCCCGCGAGGTGCGCGGCATCATCGACGACTACGTCGCCGCCCGGGACTTCACCCGGGCCGAGGTCGGCCGGACGATGGATGCCGAGGAGTCGCGCCGCCGCCACCTGCTGCAGTCGCTGCTCCAGGCCGAGGGGCTCGAACTCGCCGACTACACGAGCCGGTTCGGGTCGCTGCCGGCCGAGGACTTCGCCGCCGAGCTGACCGCGTTCGCGGCGCGCGGCTGGCTGGCCGATGCGCCCGGGCGGCTGGTGCTCTCCCCCGAGGGCCTGGCGCACTCGGACGCGGTGGGCCCGATGCTGTTCTCGCCGGCCGTGCAGGCCGCGATGGACGCGTACGAGGCGAAGTGACCGTCGACCTGGGGCTGCCGGGCCGCCGGCCGGCCGAGACGCCGATGGACCTCACCCTGCTCTACCGCGGGCCGCTGTCCTCCTGCGACTACGACTGCCCGTACTGCCCGTTCGCCAAGCGGCGGGACAGCCCGGAGCAGCTGCGGGCGGACCGCGCCGCGCTGGAGCGGTTCACCGCCTGGGCGGCCGGGCAGCGCGGCGACACCCTGTCGCTGCTGTTCACCCCGTGGGGCGAGGGCCTGGTGCGGTCCTGGTACCGGCGGGCCCTGGTCGAGCTCTCCCGGCTGCCGCACGTGCGCCGGGTGGCGATCCAGACCAACCTCAGCTGCCGCACCGACTGGCTGGCCGAGGCCGACCTCGACACGCTGGCGCTCTGGGTGACCTACCACCCGGGGCAGGTCGACCGCGGACGCTTCCTCGCGAAGGTCCGCGACCTGGCCGCACTCGGCGTGCGGCACAGCGTCGGCATCGTCGGCGAGCCGGAACACCTCGACGAGGCAAGGCAGTTGAGGGCGGACCTGCCCGCCTCAAGCTACCTCTGGGTGAACGCCGCGGACGGCCGCAGCTACACCGGCGAGCAGGCCGCCGCCTGGACGGCGGTCGACCCGCTGTTCGGCTTCAGCCGCGAGCCGCACGCCAGCGGCGGCCGGCCCTGCCGCACCGGCGAGTCGGTGGTCTCGGTGGACGGCGACGGCACGGTGCGCCGCTGCCACTTCGTCCGACCGCCGCTCGGCAACCTCTACGACGGCTCGTACCGCGCCCAGCTGCTGCCGCGCCCCTGCCCGCTGCCGGTCTGCGACTGCCACATCGGCTACGTCCACCTGGCGGACCTGCCGCTGTACGACGTCTTCGCGGGCGGCGTGCTGGAGCGGGGGGGCCGCCCGGCGGGGGGCCGGCGCCGCGGGGGGCGGGGCGGCGGGGGGGCGGCGGGGCGGCGCCGCCCCCGGTGGGGGGCCCCCCCGCGCGGGGCCCCCGCCCCCCGCGGGGTGTCAGCCGGTCTTCGGCAGGCCGGGCGGGTTGATCTCGGAGGTCTGCACGGCCTCCTTGTCGAGCCCCCAGCGCTTCAGCACCTGCCCGTAGGTGCCGTTCCTGATGATCTCGTTGACGGCCGCGTTCACCGCCTTGACCAGGCCGTTGTCCTTCTTGGTGGTGGCGGCGATCTTGCCGAGGACGTCCGCGCCGCCGCCGGAGTAGGTGCCGATCACCTCGGTCTGGCCGGTCTGCGCAGCGTGGAAGGCCTCGGTCGGGTTGGGGCCCAGCCAGGCGTCGATCCGGCCGGAGGAGAGCGCCAGGTAGTAGTCGGAGGAGTTCTGGTAGTACTTGATGTCGACCGGCTTGAGGCCCGCCTTGGTGTTCTGCTCGTTCCAGGCGATGAGCAGCTTCTCCTGGTTGGTGCCGGACGAGGTGCCGATGGTGTGCCCGGCGACGTCCTTCGGTCCGGTGACCCGCCAGCTGCCGCCCTTCCTCGCCTCGAAGCCGAGGATGTCCAGCCGGTAGGTGGCGAAGTCGTACTTCTCCTTGCGGGCCTCGGTGACGGTGATGTTGGTGATGCCGAGGTCGTACTTGCCGCTGTCGAGGCCGACGAAGACGTTCTCCCAGGAGACCGGGTTGAGTTCGACCTTGAGGCCGAGGACGTTGCCGATGAGGTACGCGAGGTCGGGTTCGGCGCCGATGATCGTCCGGTCGTCGGTGGCGTGGAAGTCCAGCGGCGGGACGGTGCCGAGCGAGTCGACCACCTGGAGGGTGCCTCTTCGGCGGATCTCCTCCGGGACGAGGGCGGCGATCGCGTCCACCCGGGGCGTGGTGACGCGCTTCTGGTCCGGGGTCAGGTTGACGGTGATGCCGTTGGGCGCGGTGCCGGCCCCGGCGCCGAGGTCGGCGGAGGCACCGGAGGGGGCCGAGCCGCAGGACGTCAGGACGAGGGCGCCGGCGAGGGCGGCGACGGCGGCGGGAATGCGGCGGCGGAGGACGGACACGGCAGGACTCCTTGCGGGTGCGGGATCAGAGGACTTTGGCGAGGAAGGCGCGGGTGCGCTCGTGCTGCGGGTGGTCGAGGACGGCCGCCGGCGGGCCCTGTTCGACGACCACCCCGCCGTCCATGAAGACCACGGTGTCGGCGACCTCGCGGGCGAAGCCGATCTCGTGGGTGACGACGATCATGGTGGTGCCGGCCGCGGCGAGGTCCCGGATGACGTCCAGCACCTCGCCGACCAGTTCGGGGTCGAGCGCGGAGGTGGGCTCGTCGAAGAGCAGCACCTTGGGCTCCAGGGCGAGCGCGCGGGCGATCGCGACCCGCTGCTGCTGGCCGCCGGAGAGCCGGCGCGGGTACTCGCCCGCCTTGTCGGCGAGGCCGACCCTGCCGAGCAGGTCCAGGGCGGTGGCGCGGGCCTGCGCCTTCGGCCGGCCGAGCGCGCCGACCGGGGCCTCGGTGAGGTTCTCCAGCACGGTGAGGTGCGGGAAGAGGTTGAAGTTCTGGAACACGAAGCCGAGCCGGGTGCGCTGGCGCAGCACCTCGCGCTCCTTGAGCTCGTGCAGCCTGCCGCCGGAGCGGCGGTAGCCGATGAGCTCGCCGTCGATGGTGACGGTGCCGCGGTCCAGCTTCTCCAGGTGGTTGATGGCCCGCAGCAGGGTGGACTTGCCGGAGCCGGACGGGCCGAGCACGACGGTGACCGAGCCGGGGGCGACCTGCAGGTCGACGCCGCGCAGCACCTCCAGCCGCCCGAAGCTCTTGTGGACGCCGCGGACGTCCACCATGGCGGTCGCGGTGGTCATCGCGGGCCTCCGGAAGGGGTGAGCCGGGTCTCGGTGATCCGGCGGACGAGGGCCCGGGCCCGCCGGAGCGGGGTGGGCGGCGGGGTGCGGTCGGTGCCGCGGGCGAAGTGGCGCTCCACCGCGTACTGGCCGATCGACAGCAGGGTGGTGAGCAGCACGTACCAGGCGGTGGCGACCATGAGCATCGGGACGACCCGGCCGGTGCGCCCGTAGACGACCTGGACCTGGTAGAAGAGCTCGCCGATGGCCATCACGTAGACCACCGAGGTGGCCTTGAAGAGCGAGATGATCTCGTTGGCGGCGTTGGGGAGGATGCCCCGCATGGCCTGCGGCAGGACGATCCGGCGGGCCTGCCGCAGCCGCGGGATGCCGAGCGCGGCGGCGGCCTCCAGCTGTCCGCCGTCGACGGCGATGACCCCGGCCCGGATGATCTCGGCGGCGTACGCGGCCTGGTGGAGGGCGAGGCCGAGGACGGCGGCGCCGAGCGCGCCGAGGGCGTGCACGGTGTCGAACTCCCAGAGCACCGGCCCGAACGGGATGCCGAGGCCGAGCCGCCGGTAGAGGTAGGAGAGGTTGAACCAGAAGACCAGCTGGACGATCAGCGGGATGGAGCGGAACGCCCAGATGTACGTCCAGCCGATGGTCTGCAGGACCGGGCTGCGGGAGAGCCGCAGCGCGGCCACCACCGCACCAAGCGCGAAGCCCAGCAGGGTGGCCCAGAAGGTGAGTTGAAGGGTGGTGCCGACCGCCTTGAGGATGGTGGCGGTGGCGAAGAAGGCCCGGAAGGTGGGCCAGTCCCAGCCGGGGTTGGTGGCGAGGCCGTGCAGGAACTGCGCGACCAGGACGAGGGCGGCGGCGCCGGCGGCCCAACGCCAGGGGTGGCGGGCCGGGACGACCGGCAGGTCGGCGTCGGCGGGCGGTCCGGTGGTGGGCCCGGCGGTCTGCTCGGGCGCGGTGGTGGTCATGGCGGGATTCCTCTGCGGGGCGGACACGGGATCATGCGTGCTCGGGCGGGCTGATCTGCGAGGCGGTGACGGCGGAGTCCTCGGTGCCCCACTTCTGCAGGATCCGGGCGTAGGTGCCGTCCTTGATCAGCTGGTTGACGGCGGCCTGGAAGGCCGGGGTGAGCGGTGAGCCCTTCTTGAAGGCGAAGCCGACGTCGAGGCGGTGGAACTCGCCGAGGAAGCGGGTCCCGGCGGCGGGCTGGGCGGCCTGGTGGCGCAGGCCGTTGATGGTGGACATCACTACGTCGATCCGGCCCTGCTGCAGCCCGGTGAGGACGGCGCCGCTGTCGGAGAACGCCTTGACCTCGTAGGGCTTGCGGCCGGCCGCGGCGCACACGCCCTTCCTGGCGTCGAGCGTGGTCTCGAAGGTGGTGCCGGCGCCGGTGCCGATGGTCAGGCCGCAGAGCTGGACGAGGTCGGTGACCCGCTGGAGCCTGGTGTCGTCCTTGCGGACGGCGAAGCCCTGGCCGTCGTCGACGTAGGTGACGAAGTCGATGGTCCTCAGCCGCGCGGTGGTGACGCCGAAGTTGCCGGTGCCGACGTCGTACTTGCCGCTGCCGAGGGCGGGCAGGATGGTCTCGAAGGCGGCGTCCTCGCGGGTGATCTCGATGCCGAGGACCTTGGCGACCGCGTCGGCGACGTCGACGTCCAGCCCGGCCGGGGCCTTCTTCGCCGGGTCGGGGTAGAAGGCGCTGGGCGGGGCGCCGACGGCGCCGCCGAGCCTGAGCCGGCCCGAGGTGCGGACGTCCGCGGGCAGCAGCGCGGCGATCGCGTCGACCTTCCGCTCGCCGGAGACCACGTCGTGCGAGGCGGCGGCGACCGCGGAGGCCCCGGCGGCGGGGCCGGCCGGCACCGGGTCCGCGCCGCAGCCGGCCAGGAGGAGCGCTGCGGCGGCGGTTGCGACGGCGGCGGGTGTGCGTCTCACGGGGCGAGGGCCTTTCTCGGGTTCGGGGCCGCCGGCCGGCGGTCCGTCAGGTTCTTCTCGAACGGCAGCGGGTGCAGGACGCCCGGGGCGGCGTCGAGGTCGAACAGCGGGGTGTAGCCGGCCGCCAGGTAGAGCTGCCGGGCCTCCGGCTGGCGGGAGCCGGTGGTGAGGAAGACCCGCCGGTAGCCCTCGGCGGCCGCGGCGGCCTCCAGGGCGGCGAGCACCCGCCGGGCGAGGCCGCGGCGGCGGTGCGCGGAGTGCGTCCACATCCGCTTCACCTCGGCGGTGCCGGGGTCGTCGTGCCGGCGGTAGGCGCCGCCGGCGACCGGTGCGCCCTGCTCCAGCAGGAGCAGCAGCAGGCCGCCGGGCGGCGCGAACTCCTCGGGTGCGTACCTGGCCATCTCCTGGTGGCCGCCCGGGCCGTAGCGGCTGACGTACTCGTGGGTGAGCTCGCGCACCAGGGGCCCGGCGAGCGGGTCGTCGAGCCGGACGGCGCGGAGCTCGGCCGCGGGGCTCACGCCTGCGCCGCGATCAGCTGGTGCCGGTCGCGCTCCCGGGCGGCGGCTCGGGTGGCGGCCTTCGCCGCGTCCCGCTTGGCGACCTCCTCGCGGACGATCGGGATGACGTACCGGCCGAAGTCGATCGCGTCGTCGATGTGGTCGTAGCCGCGGGCGGAGATGATGTCCACGCCCAGGTCGTAGTAGTCGAGCAGCGCCTCGGCGACCGTCTCGGGGGTGCCGACCAGGGCGTTGGAGTTGCCGGCGCCGCCGGTCGCGGCGGCGGTGGGCGTCCACAGCGCCCGGTCGTAGCGCTCGCCGGCCTCGGCGATCTCGATCAGCCGCTGCGAGCCGGTGTTCTCCGGCCCGTCGGCGGCGGCCCGCCGGCGCAGGAGGTCGCCGCCGGCCCGCCGGTCCTTGATCGCGGCGACGGTGCGGTGGGCCTTCTCCCAGGCGAGTTCCTCGGTGGCGCCGAGGATCGGCCGGAAGGCGGCCTGGATGCGCGGGGTGTCGGTGCGCCCGGCGGCACGGGCGGCCTGCCGCACCTTCTCGATCTGCTCGGCGGTGCGGGCCAGCGGCTCGCCCCACAGGCAGTAGATGTCGGCCTCGGCCCCGCCCGCGGCGTAGGCGGCCTCGGAGGAGCCGCCGAAGGAGACGCCCGGCCGGGGCTGCTGGACGGGGAAGACGTCGGAGACGAAGTCCTCGAACCGGTAGTGGGCGCCCTCGTGGTCGAACGGCTCGTGGGACGTCCAGGCCTTCTTGACGATGCCGATGTACTCGCGGGTGCGCTCGTAGCGCTCGTCCTTGGTGAGGTAGTCGCCCTCGCGGCGCTGCTCGTGGTTGTTGCCGCCGGTGATGAAGTGCACGGTGAGCCGGCCGTTGCTGATCCGGTCCAGGGTGGCGAAGGTCTTCGCGGCGAAGGTCGGGTGGGAGACGTTCGGGCGGTGCGCGAGCAGGATCTGCAGCCGGTCGAGCTTCGAGGCCAGGAAGGCGGCCGCCGCGGCGGGCTCCGGGGCGCCCGCGCCGTACGCGAAGAGCACGCGGTCCCAGCCGTGGTCCTCGTGGGCGCGGGCGAGGCGCAGCGTGTAGTCGGCGTCGAAGGCGGCGGTGGTGCGGGGCGTGGTCTCCGAGCCGTCGCCGGTGGCGGCGATGCCGAGGAACTCGACGGGCATGGTGGGTCCTCTCCTGGGGTGGGTGCGGGCACGGCGGGGCACGCGCACGGCGGGGTGCGCGGCGGGGCGGCCCGGTGCGACGGGTGATGGCAGGACGGGTGCGCGACGGACGCCGACGGTGCGTCAGCGGGAGCGGGTGCGCGAGGGGGTGGCGGCAGCGTGCCGGGTGGTCCGCGGGAGCGGACGGGAGGCCGGCCCCGCACGGCGGGGCGGACGAGGGAGTGCCGCCCGGGAGGGCGTCGGGCCGGTCAGACGGCCTGCTGTCGGGTCAGCCGCAACACGCCGCGGACCACACCCGACCGAAGTCGATGTGGCCGCGCGTGACCAGGGGCTGCTCGGCGTTCATGTCCGCAAGTTGAGCAGTGAACCGCGGAGTTCGTCAACCACCGTCCGGATGCGGGACGGTCGGGACGCCCTTGACAGCCGTCCTTCGGGCACGCGTACGATCCGTTCGGAGCGAGGTGCCCAGGAGCCGGTCGAAGTCCCGTCGGCTCCCGCCGTGTTGAGGGACGCGGCGCGCGTGACGGACCAGCAGACCCCTGCCCGCGTCCGCCCCTGGAGCCCTCCATGGCCACGTCGCCCGACGTCCTGCCCGCCGCTCTCGCCCCTCCCCCGGCCGCCGACCTCCCGATCGTCCCGCGCCGCCGGCCCGGCCGGGCCGCCGCCGCCGTCCTCGCCCTGCTCGCGGTCGGCCTGCTGCTGGCGTCGGTCGCCCGCAACCGCGCCTTCCAGTGGGACGTGGTCGGCCGCTACCTGACCTCCACCGCGATCCTGCAGGGCCTGCTGCTGACCCTGTGGCTGACCGCCGCCGTGATGGTGCTCGGCTTCGCGCTCGGCACGCTGCTCGCCGCCGCCCGGCTCTCCGGCAACCCGGTCCTGGCCGCGCTGAGCCGGGGGTACGTGTGGATCTTCCGGGCCGCGCCGGTCCTCGTCCAGCTGCTGTTCTGGTTCAACATCGGGGCGCTGTACCCGACGCTCTCGCTGGGTGTCCCGTACGGGCCCGAGCTGTTCAGCGTGCGGACGGTCGACCTGCTCGGGCCGACCGCCACCGCCGTCGTCGGGCTCACCCTGCACGAGGCCGCGTTCGCCGCCGAGGTCGTCCGGGCCGGCATCCTCTCCGTCGACCAGGGCCAGCTGGAGGCCGCCCAGTCGCTCGGCCTGCGCCGGGCCCGGGTGCTGCGCCGGATCGTCCTGCCGCAGGCGATGCGCTCGATCGTGCCGACCGCGGGCAACATGCTGGTCGGCACCCTCAAGGGCACCAGCATCGTCTCCGTGCTCGCCGTGCACGACCTGCTGTTCTCCGCCCAGCTGATCTACAACCAGACCTACCAGGTGATCCCGCTGCTGCTGGTCGCCACCCTCTGGTACATCGCGGTGACCAGCGTGCTGTCCGTCGGGCAATCCTCCGTCGAGCGGTACTACGCCCGCGGCGCGGGCCGCGGCGACCTGCCGCCGACACCGCTCGCCCGGCTGCGGGCCGCGCTCGCCGCGCTCGCCGTCCCGCGCCGGCGGGAGGCGGGCCGATGAGCACGCTGGTGATCGTCGGCGCCGGGCCGCGGGGCACCGGACTGCTGGAGCGGATCGCCGCCAGCGCGGGCGAACTCCTGCCCGCGGACCGGCCGCTGCACATCCACCTGGTCGACCCGCACCCGCCCGGCGGCGGCCGGATCTGGCGGCGCGCACAGTCCCCGCTGCTGCGGATGAACTCGATGGCGGAGGACGTCACCATGTTCACCGACGAGCGCTCCACCGTCACCGGCCCCGTCCGCCCCGGGCCCTCGCTCGCCGAGTGGGCCGCCCGGCCGCAGGCCCACCCGCCGTACCGGCCGCCGGCCGATCCGGAGCTCGCCGCCGAACTGCGCGCCCTCGCCCCGACCGACTTCCCGACCCGCCGGGTGCAGAGCGCCTACCTGGACTGGGTGTTCCGGCGTGCGGTGGCCGAGCTGCCCGCGCACGTCACGGTCACCGTGCACCGGGACACCGCGTACGCCGTCACCGGGCCGCCCGACGGCCCGCAGCGCGTCCGGCTCTCGGACCGGGTGCTGACCGCGGACCGGGTGGTGCTCGCCCTCGGCCACCTGGACTCCGCCCCCGAGGAGCGGCACCGGGCGGACGCCGGGTTCGCCGCCCGCCACGGCCGCTTCCACCTGGCGCCGGCGTACTCCGCCGACGCCGACCTCTCGGCCGTCCGGCCCGGCGAGCAGCTCCTGCTGCGCGGCATGGGCCTGGCCGCGGTGGACCTGGTGTCGCTGCTCACCGAGGGCCGCGGCGGCCGGTTCGAGGAGGCCGCGGACGGGCTGCGGTACCGGCCGTCCGGCCGCGAGCCGGTGATCCACCTCGGCTCGCGCCGCGGCGTGCCGTACCACTCCAAGACGCACTACCGGCTGCAGGGCCCGCCGGCCCCGCTGCCGCGGTACTTCGACGCGGCGGCGGTCGACGCGCTGGCCGCCTCCCCCGGCCCGCTCGAACTGCGTCGCGACGTCTGGCCGCTGATGGCCAAGGAGATCGGGTTCGGGTACTACCACGAGCTGTTCCACGCCCACCCCGGGCGCACCGCGCTGCCCTGGGCGGAGTTCCTCGGCGCCTACGACCGGCTCGACTGGTACGGCCCGGAGCGCGGGCGGCTGGTCGCCGCGGCCGTCCCCGACCCCGCGGACCGGCTGGACTTCGAGCGCCTGGACCGGCCGCTGACCGGCCTGCGCCTGCCCGACGGCGAGGCGCTGCAGGAGCACCTGCGGGCGTACGTCCGGGCGGACGCCGACCGCCGCGCGGACCCGGCGCACAGCGCCGACCTCGGGGCCTTCCTCGCCCTGCTGTCGCTGTACGGGCAGCTGCCGCGGCTGGTGGCCTCGGGCCGGCTGTCCGCCCGCTCGGTCGCCGAGGAGCTCGACGGCTGGTGGACGGGGTTCTTCAGCCACCTCGCCTCCGGGCCGCCCGGCTTCCGGCTGCGGCAGCTGCTCGCGCTCTCCGAGGCCGGGGTGGTGCACTTCCTCGGCGCCGACACCACGATCGCCCGGGACGAGCGCGACGGCACCTTCACCGCCAGCAGCCCCACCGTGCCGGGGCGGACGGTGCGGGCCACCGCGCTGATCGAGGCGTACCTGCCCCGGCACTCGCTGGACCGCACCGCCGACCCCGTCCTGCGGGAACTGCTGCGGACCGGCCGGATCCGCGAGGAGGCGCCGGCCGGCGGCGACGGTGCGTACCGCTCCGGCCTGGTCGAGGTCGCCGCCGACGGCCGGCTCCTCGACCCGGGCCTGGACGGCGCCCCGCATCCCCGGCGCCTGGCGCTCGGCCCGCACACCAACGCCCGCAGCTACGCGGCCTTCGCCCGGCCGCGGACGGACGCACCCGCCTTCCGGCAGAACGACGCCGCGGCCCGCGCCCTGCTGCAGGCGCTGGCCGGGGACGTCGGGCCGGCTCAGGCCGGGCCGAGCAGCAGGGTGGTGGCCTGCTCCGCCGGCATCTCGTCCGGCACGGCGGCCAGCCGGCCCGCCAGGTCGCGGTGACCGGTGGCCCGTTCCAGCTCGGTGAGGAAGAGGTCCGCCTCCCGGTCGGAGGCGAAGTCCCAGACCAGCAGCCGGTGCACCATGGCGACCGCGGCGACCACCGGCAGACCGGCGCCGCCCGCGAGCCGCCGCCAGGCCGGCACCAGCCGGCCCAGCTCGCAGCGGGCCTCGCCGAGCAGCGGGTGGTCCGGCCCCAGGTGCTGCTGGACCACCGGGACGAGCTCCAGCAGCATGCCGACGGCCGCCGCGGTGTCCCCGCTCCGGGCGACGGCGCGGGCCAGCCCGGTCTGCCCGGCCAGCGCCCGCGCGTCGTAGGCCCCGACCGCCTGCACCAGGGCCGGCTGCACCTCGCGCAGCAGGTTCAGGGCGCCGTAGGTGTCGCCGGCGTCGCCGAGCGCCCGGGCGTGCTCCGTGCGGATCTGCAGGGTGTCCGGGTCGCCGGGGCCGAGGGCCTGCACGGCGTCTGCGGCGACCTGGCCGAGCAGGTGGACGGCGCCGGCGGCGTCGCCCGCGGCGAGGCGCACGGTGCCGAGCTGCCGCCAGGCGGCGAGGGTGTCCCGGTCGTAGCGGCCCAGCAGGGCGGTCATCTCGCGGGCGACCGACTCCAGCAGGTGGCCGGCCCCGTCCGGGGTGGGCGCCTCCGGTGCCCGGTCCCGCAGCCGGAGCAGCAACTCCCGTACGGCGGCCGGGGCATCCGCCGCCGCGGGCGGCGCGGCGGGAGCGGCCGGCGGGGAGGCCGGTACGGGCGGGGCCGCCGGGGCGGGCAGCGGGAAGTCCTCGGGCAGCGCGGCGTCCGCGGGCAGCGGACGGGCCGGGCCCCGGGGGTCCTGCGGCGGCACGGCGGGGGCGGCGGGGGCGGCGGGCCCGGTCACCGGGCCGAACCGGCCGGCGGGCTCCTCGGTGGGCGGCATCCTCGGTCCTCGTTCGGTCGGCGTCGTCGGCGGGGCGCGGCCATCCTCCCACTGCCGGGGACCGCACGGGTCCGGCGCCAAGGGCCAGTGCAAGGATGGAGCCGGGCCGCGGCAAGGACGCCGGGCCCCGCCAGGAGGAGGTGCCCGTCATGGCCAAGCAGGCCCCGCAGACCGACCCCGCGCAGGACGCGCCGCAGGTGTCGGCCCCGCAGCACGCCGCCGCCGGCGTGCCGGCGGTGCTGCACAGCCTGAGGATGGCCGGCGAGCAGATGGGCGTCCGGCGCACCCTGGCGACGCTGCGCAAGGTGAACCAGCCGGACGGCTTCGACTGCCCCGGCTGCGCCTGGCCCGAGCCGGACAGGACGCACACCGCGGAGTTCTGCGAGAACGGCGCCAAGGCGGTCGCCGAGGAGGCCACCGAGCGCCGGATCACCGCGGACTTCTTCGCCGCGCACCCCGTCCCCGAGCTGGCGCAGCGCTCCGGCTACTGGCTGGGCCAGCAGGGCCGGCTGACCGAGCCGATGCTGTTGGACGAGGGGTCCGACCGGTACGTACCGGTCTCCTGGGAGCGGGCGTTCGAGATCGTGGCGGAGGAGCTGCGGGCCCTGGACACCCCCGACGGCGCCGCCTTCTACACCTCCGGCCGCACCAGCAACGAGGCCGCCTTCGCGTACCAGCTGTTCGCCCGCCGGCTCGGCACCAACAACCTGCCGGACTGCTCCAACATGTGCCACGAGTCGTCGGGTTCGGCGCTGGTGGAGACGCTCGGCGTCGGCAAGGGCAGCGTTCACCTGAAGGACCTGTACCAGGCGGACCTGATCATCGTGGCCGGGCAGAACCCGGGCACCAACCACCCCCGGATGCTGTCCGCGCTGGAGCGGGCCAAGCGGGCGGGGGCGACGATCGTCTCGGTCAACCCGCTGCCGGAGGCCGGGCTGGAGCGGTTCAAGAACCCGCAGAACGCGCGCGGCCTGGCCGCGGGCGGCACCAAGCTGACCGACCTGTTCCTGCAGATCCGGCTCGGCGGCGACCTCGCGCTCTTCCGGGCGCTGAACCAGTTGATCCTCGAGGCCGACGCGGTGGACCACGGCTTCGTCGCCGAGCACTGCCACGGCTTCGAGGAGTTCGCCGCGGAGGCGGCCTCCACCGACCGGGCCGAGGTGCTGGCCGCGACCGGTCTGCCCTGGGAGCAGATCGAGGAGCTGGCCCGGCTGGTGATGGCCTCGCAGAAGGTCATCGTCTGCTGGGCGATGGGCCTCACCCAGCACCGGCACTCCGTGCCGACCATCCGCGAGGTGGTCAACTTCCTGCTGCTGCGCGGCAACGTGGGCCGGCCCGGCGCAGGCGTCTGCCCCGTCCGCGGGCACAGCAACGTCCAGGGCGACCGGACGATGGGCATCTTCGAGCGGCCGTCGGCCGCCTTCCTGGACGCGCTGGCGAAGGAGTTCGACTTCGAGCCGCCGCGCGAGCACGGCCTGGACGCGGTGGACACCATCCGGGCGATGCGCGACGGCCGGGTGAAGGTGTTCTTCGCGATGGGCGGCAACTTCGTCGCCGCGACCCCGGACACCGCGGTCACCGAGGCCGCGATGCGCCGCTGCCGGCTGACCGTGCACGTCTCCACCAAGCTGAACCGCTCGCACGTGGTCACCGGCTCCCGGGCGCTGATCCTGCCCACCCTGGGCCGCACCGACCGGGACTGGACGCCGGCCGGCGCGCAGTTCGTCAGCGTCGAGGACTCGATGGGCGTGGTGCACTCCTCGCGCGGCGGGCTGCGGCCGCCGTCCGAGCAGCTGCGCTCCGAGGTGGCGATCGTCTGCGCGCTGGCCCGCGCCGCGCTCGGGGCCGAGGACCCGACGCCGTGGGAGGAGTTCGCCGACTCGTACGACGGCATCCGGGACCGGATCTCGCGGGTGGTGCCCGGCTTCGAGGACTACAACGAGAAGGTCCGCCGCCCCGGCGGCTTCACCCTGCCGCACGGGCCGCGCGACAGCCGGACCTTCCCGACCGCCACCGGCAGGGCCAACTTCACCGTCAACGCGCTGACCGCGCCCGAGGTGCCCGAGGGCCGGCTGCTGCTGCAGACGCTGCGCTCGCACGACCAGTACAACACCACGATCTACGGCCTGGACGACCGCTACCGCGGCATCACCGGCGGCCGCCGGGTGGTGCTGGTGAACCCGGCCGACGCCGCCGAACTGGGCCTGGCCGAGGGCGCGTACGTCGACCTGGTGGGCGAGTGGAAGGACGGCGTGGAGCGCCGGGCGCCGCACTTCCGGGTGGTGCACTACCCGGTGGCCCGCGGCGGCGCGGCGGCGTACTACCCGGAGACCAATGTGCTGGTGCCGCTGGACTCCACCGCGGAGATCAGCAACACCCCGACCTCGAAGGCGGTCGTGATCCGCTTCGAGCCGGACAGCGGGGAGTGACCGGGCCGGGTGACCCGGGCCTGTCGGACAGC